>NZ_JBMDKE010000017.1:0-126478 GCF_057809555.1 Niveispirillum sp. FG156
GCGGCACGAACCCCGGCGGTGGTGGCACCAATCCTGGTGGCGGCGGCACGAACCCTGGCGGCGGTGGCACCAATCCTGGTGGCGGCGGCACGAACCCCGGTGGTGGCGGTACGAACCCTGGCGGCGGCGGCACGAACCCCGGCGGTGGTGGCACCAATCCTGGTGGCGGCGGCACGAACCCCGGCGGCGGTGGCACCAATCCCGGCGGCGGTGGCACGAACCCTGGCGGCGGTGGCACCAATCCCGGTGGTGGTGGCACCAATCCCGGTGGTGGCGGCACGAACCCTGGCGGTGGCGGTACGAACCCCGGTGGTGGTGGCACCAATCCCGGTGGTGGCGGTACGAATCCCGGCGGTGGTGGCACGAATCCCGGTGGCGGCGGCACGAACCCGCCGATGTGTACCTGTCCTTGCGGCTTTTAAACCGGCGTTCCGGGTGGGGGGCGTCCCCACCCGGCTTCGATCATGCCTGCCGCTGCCGGCTGGCGGTACGGTCCAGGAACAGGCACAGCGCCACCACGGGAATACCGATGGCGGCGGTGCCGGCAAAGAACAGGGCATAAGCCCCCATCTGTCCGGCAATCGGCTCCAGCCCCAGCACCATCTGTCCGGAGAAGCCCTTCAGCACCTTGCCCAGCACTGTATAGAGCGAGGAGAGAAGGGCGTATTGCGTCGCCGTGTAGCCCAGGCTGGTCAGGCTGGACATATAGGCGGTCAGGGCCACGCCCGCGAAACCGGTGGCGATATTGTCAACGATGATGGCAGCCGTGAACACGCCGATATCCGGCCCGCTGAGCGCCATGACGGAGAAGGCGAGGTTGGAGAAGGGGCCCAGTACCGCGCCCAGGATCAAGGTCCGCCGGAAGCCCAGCCGGACCGAGGCGATGCCGCCGAGCGCGATGCCGGCGATGGAGGCCCAAAGCCCGACCGAGGCACGAACCGTTCCCACCACTTCCTTTGTCAGGCCCAGATCGACATAGAACGGGTTGATCATCGGCCCGATCATGAAATCGCCCAGCCGGAAGGTCATCACCACCATCAGCATCAGCACCGATAAGGCGCCATAGGTGCGCAGAAAGCTGATCAGCGGCCCGACAATGGCATCGAACAGGCCCGCCGGTGTCCAGAGCGGGGCGGACGCCATGCCGCCCGCCGGGGCGTGGCGCATCGGCTCCGTCGCCATCAGGGTGGCGACAACGCCCACCGCCATCACGGAGCCGGCAACGCCATAAGAGGACTGCCAGCCGATCCCGGCGGCCAGCAGCAGGATCAGGCTGTCGGTGGCCAGCATGGCGGCGCGATACCCGGTCTGATAGGCGGCGGACAGCAGCCCCTGTTCGGCCCCATCCTCCGCACTTTCAATGCGCCAGGCATCGACCACGATATCCTGCGTCGCTGATGCAAACGCCGCCAGCAGGGCAAAGGCACCCAGCTTCCACAGGTTCGCACCGTCCGGCCCCACGGCGGCCATCCCGAACAGCCCGGCCCCGATCAGCAGTTGCGACAGCACCATCCAGCCGCGCCGCCGGCCCAGCCGCCCCAGAATGGGCGCGTCCAGCCGGTCAACCAGCGGCGCCCACAGCATTTTCAATGAGTAGGCCAGCCCGATCCAGGACAGAAAGCCGATGGTGGCGAGATCGGCCCCACCCTCCCGCAGCCAGAAGCCCAGCGTATTGCCCGTCAGCAGGAAGGGCAGGCCCGAGGAAAAGCCCAGCAGCAGCATGACCAGCACCTTGCGCTGGCCCAGCGAGCGCAGCACCTGTCGCCAGCCGATGGGGGCCTTCTTCTGCTCCGGGCTTGCTGCATCGGCCGTCATGGGCGGGTCCTGTCCTGTCTGCGGATAATCTGCTGGCGAGTATAGGCAAGGCCTTGTCCGCCCGCGCGGCCTATTTGCGTACGAACATTGCGCAGAATGCAGGTAGTTTGGACTGGAAAATACCGGCACGAGTCGCTTACAAAGTTCGACCCACCGGTGAAATCCGATGCTGGGTAACCCATATGCACATCCCGCCGCCGGGAAGAGGCCGGTGCGGCGATGGCTGTAGAAGGAAAAGCAGGACATGTCGACGGATACGCAGAAGGTGGGGACCGCTGGGCGCTGGACGCCTGACAGCTGGCGCGCCAAGCCGATCCGGCAGGTCCCGTCTTATCCCGACGAAACCAGGTTGAAGGCCGTCGAAGCCAAGCTGGCGGCCTATCCGCCGCTGGTTTTTGCGGGCGAGGCGCGGCGGCTGAAGGATCATCTGGGCAAGGTGGCGCGCGGGGAGGCATTCCTGCTGCAGGGCGGCGATTGCGCCGAAAGCTTTGCCGAGTTCCATCCCAACAATATCCGTGACACGTTCCGCGTGCTGTTGCAGATGGCGGTCGTGCTGACCTTCGGTGCGGCGACGCCGGTCGTGAAGGTGGGCCGTCTGGCGGGGCAGTTCGCCAAGCCGCGTTCGGCCGATACCGAGGTGATCGACGGCGTTGAGCTTCCCAGCTATCGCGGCGACATCATCAATGGTTTCGACTTCACGCCCGACGCCCGTATCCCCGATCCCGAACGGATGGTCCAGGCCTATAACCAGTCGGCCAGCACCCTGAACCTGCTGCGCGCCTTCGCCCAGGGCGGCTATGCCGACCTGCACAAGGTGCATCAGTGGAACCTGGGCTTTGTGGAGAAAAGCCCGCAGGGCGAGCGTTATCAGGATCTGGCCAACCGCCTGGATGAGACGCTGTCCTTCATGGCCGCCTGCGGTATCACCGGTGAAACCACGCCGCAGATCCGTGAAACGGAACTGTTCACCAGCCACGAGGCGCTGCTGCTGCCGTACGAGCAGGCGCTGACCCGCATCGACAGCACGACGGGCGATTGGTACGACGTGTCGGCCCATATGCTGTGGATCGGCGATCGCACGCGTCAGCATGATGGCGCGCATGTGGAGTTCCTGCGCGGGGTGAAAAATCCGGTCGGCCTGAAATGCGGCCCGACCATGGACCCAGATGACCTGATCCGCCTGATCGACATCCTGAACCCGGCGGACGAGGCGGGTCGCCTGACCCTGATCGTGCGCATGGGCTCTGACAAGGTTGCCGACAAGCTGGCGCCGCTGGTCCGCAAGGTGCAGCGGGAAGGCCGGACCGTCGTCTGGTCCTGCGACCCGATGCATGGCAACACCGTCAAATCCTCCACCGGCTTCAAGACCCGTCCGTTCGACCGGGTCCTGGGCGAGGTGCGGGGCTTCATGGAGGTCATCCGGTCCGAAGGTGCTCATCCCGGCGGCGTGCATTTCGAAATGACCGGTCAGGACGTGACGGAATGCACCGGCGGTGCCCAGGCCATCACCGACCATGCCCTGGCCCTGCGTTACCACACCGCCTGCGACCCGCGCCTGAATGCCAGCCAGGCTCTGGAACTGGCCTTCCTGATCGCGGAAACCCTGAAGGCTGTGCGTGACGGTCAGCCGCGCGCCCGCGTGGCGGCTGAATAAAAACTATCCCTGCGGTTGTGGCATGCGCTGCAATCATAGGTCTGGTTATTAACTGGAAGCAAAGGCCCTGAAATTTCCGATTTGGAAGTTTTGGGGCCTTATCTTATTGTGAGTTAATGGTTTTTCCAAAATCTGATTGGGTTGTAACAGCTGTTCACCACATTGCGCCGCTTTCCCGATATCCATGATCGATAAGGCGCCCTGACAGAGTTTTTGTAGTGGAAAGTGGCTGAAATCCGCCATTGCTATCGATAGCAATCAAGGGGTGGCTTCAGTAATCCACACAGCGGTAACCAGCTGAAACATCTAAAGAAAATTTTAATCGTAAAGGTCGTTAATGCGCGCTTCCAGATGACAGGGGGGCGTTATGTTCAAGAAACTACCGTTGGTGACGAAGTTGATCCTGGCGATCATCCTCGTCCTTGTTGCCGGCCTTGGCGTTGGCATTGTCGCCATTACGGAAAGCAGCGGGGAGAGCACCGACACCCTGTCATTGGAGGTTGGGCAGCGGCTGGGCGAGTATCATGGTGCCGTGGTGGAGCGCCGCCTGAACGAGGCGATGGATGTCAGCCGCTTCGTGGCGACCTCCATGCTCAGCATGAAGCAGGCCGGCATCGTCAATCGCGCGCAGTTGAACATCTGGCTGAAATCGCAGCTGGAAGCCAACCCTGGTGTGTTGGCTGTCTGGGTCGGGATGGAACCCAACGCCCTGGATGGCAAGGATGCTGCGGCGGCCAACACGCCGGGCAGCGATGCCGCCGGCCGCTTTGTCCCCTACTGGAACCGTGGTTCCGGCAAGGTGGAACTGGAACCCCTGGTCGATTTCGATACCGAAGGGGCTGGCGATTACTATCAATTGCCCAAGCGTCTGATGCGTGAGGTCGCGATTGAACCCTACATCTACCCGGTGGCCGGCAAGTCCACCCTGATCATGTCGCTGGCCGTGCCCATCATCGAAAATGGCAAGTTCATCGGTGTTGCCGGCGTCGATATCGCGACCGACGGCATCGGCGAGGAACTGAAATCGGTGAAGCCCTTCGATACGGGCACTGTCTCCCTGATTTCGAATGGCGGTCTGTGGGTCAGCTATGCCAACCGCGACCATCTGGGCAAGCCCATCGGCCAGACCAATGAGAAGCTGAAGGAAGCGCTGCCCGCCATCAAGGATGGCCGGTCCCATTCGCATCTTTCCTTCTCGAAAAGCCTGAATACCGAGGTGACGCAGCTGTTTGTGCCGATCCAGATCGGCACCACCCGCACCCCCTGGTCGATCCTGATCAACCTGCCCATGGACAAGATACAGGCACCGAAGGTTCAGCTGCGTAACGCCATCCTGATTGGTGCCCTGGTCCTGACGGCAATTCTGATCCTGGCGCTCTGGTACTCCACCCGCCATATCGTTGGCACGCCGCTGCGCCGGATCATCAATACCGTGCAGGCCCTGACCAGCGGCAACCATGCGGTGGAGGTGACCGACCGCGACCGTGGCGACGAGATCGGCGCCATCAACAACGCCCTGCAGCTGTTCAAGGAGAATGCCGGTCGTGTGGCGGAGATGGAGGAACAGCGACGCCGCGACGAACTGGCCGCCGCCGAGACCCGCCGCCAGGATCTGAACCGTCTGGCCGATGAGTTTGAAAGCTCCGTCGGGCAGGTCGTGTCCGCCGTGGCTGAACAGTCCGACAGCATCCGCAGCGATGCCGAGGCCCTGTCCGCCATCGCCACCCAGACCAATTCCCAGGCCACCGTCGTGTCGAACTCCGCCGATATCGCCAATGCCAATGTGCAGACGGTGGCGGCGGCAGCCGAGGAACTGGCCTATTCGATCGAAGAGATCAACCAGCGCATCGCCGACAGCTCCCGCCGCGCGACAGAGGCCGTGGGCGAGGTGGAGCGGACCAACGGCACCGTCGCCGGTCTGGCCGAGGCGGCCCAGAAAATCGGCGATGTCGTCAATCTGATCCAGTCCATTGCGGCCCAGACCAATCTTCTGGCCCTGAATGCCACCATTGAGGCGGCGCGCGCCGGAGAGGCTGGTAAGGGCTTTGCCGTCGTCGCGTCGGAGGTGAAAAGCCTGGCCAACCAGACCGCGAAGGCCACAGAGGAAATCGCCGGACAGGTCGCCGCCATCCAGTCCGTCAGCGGCACCGCCGTCACCGCCATTCAGTCCATTGGCCGCACCATCGTCAGCATCAGCGAGACGGTGACCACCATCGCGGCGGCGGCGGAAGAACAGGGTGCCGCCACCCGTGAAATCAGCCGCAATGTGCAGGAAGCGGCCACTGGCACGCGTGAAGTGACGTCCAATATCGAGGGTGTGACCCAGGCCGCCGCCGAAACCGGGCGTATGGCGGCCCAGGCGCGCAATGCCTCTGACAGCCTGTCGCGGGAAGCCACGCTGCTGCGTCAGGAGGTTCAGCGCTTCGTCACCGGTATCCGCGCCTGATACAGGCTGGGTTAAATTCCGCGGCCCCTTGTGTTACGCCTTTGGCAACCGACAATAAGGGGCCGCGATCCCATGGCAATCTCTCTCTCCCGTTCGCTTTCCGCTCTGCTTCTGGCCGCCACCGCCCTGGGTGGGGCACTGTCCGCGCAGGCCGGCACCACCTATGTCCAGGCTGACCGCATGGTCGATGTCGTGTCCGGAAAGCTGGTGGAGAAGCCGGCCCTGGTCATTACCGATGGCCGCATCGCAGCGGTCGGCACCCAGGGCAGCGTGGCGGTGCCGGATGGGGCGGTACGTTTGGACCTGACGGGCATGACCATTCTGCCCGGCCTGATCGACATGCATGTGCATCTAACGGGCCGGCACGATATGCATGGCTATGAAGGGCTGGCGGAATCGACAGGGGATGAGACCATCAACGGCGTCATTCACGCTGAAAAGACCCTGATGGCCGGCTTCACGACGGCCCGCAACCTGGGCGCCGCCGGCTATTCCGACGTCGCCCTGCGCCGCGCCCTGGCAGCCAACCGCCTGAACGGTCCGCGCCTTTATGTGTCCGGTCCCTCCATCGGGGCCACGGGCGGACATTGCGATAACAACCTGCTGCCGCCCGAATATGACGCGCACAGCCAGGGGGCCGCCGACGGTCCCTGGGGCGTGGTCAAGAAGGTGCGCGAGGTGAAGAAGTATGGCGCCGACCTGATCAAGATCTGCGCCACCGGTGGCGTCCTGTCCAAGGGCACGCAGGTCGGTGCCCAGCAGCTGGCGCAGGAAGAGATGGACGCCATCGTGGCGGAGGCCAAGCGCCTTGGCCTCAAGGTTGCCGCCCATGCCCATGGCACCGCCGGCATTAAGGCCGCCATCCGCGCCGGCGTGGACACGGTCGAACATGCCAGCTTCATCGATGATGAGGGCATCAGGCTGGCGAAGGAGCGCGGCACCTACCTGTCCATGGATATCTACAACACCGAATATATCCTGTCGGCGGGGGAGGCGGCGGGCTTCCTGCCGGAAAGTCTGGCCAAGGAACGGGTGGTCGGCAAGACGCAGCGCGAAAGCTTCACCCGCGCCGTGAAGGCCGGGGTGAAGATGGTTTTCGGGTCCGACGCCGGCGTCTATCCCCATGGCGATAATGGCAGGCAGTTCAGCCGCATGGTGCAGTTCGGGATGACCCCGATGCAGGCGATCCAGGCCGCCACCGTCAATGCCGCCGATGCGCTGGGTGCGTCCGCCGATGTCGGCACCCTGGCCGTTGGCCGCTATGGCGACCTGATCGCGGTCAAGGGCGATCCGCTGGCCGATATCTCGATCCTGGAAAAGGTCGATGTGGTGGTGAAGGGTGGGGATGTGGTGAAGGGCAAGCCCTGAACCGTTATTGCGCTGCCATCGCCGCGGCCCGGTGTCCCGACTGCACCGCCCCTTCAATGGTGGCGGGCAGTCCGGTATCGGTCCAGTCGCCGGCCAGCAGCAGGTTGGCCGACAGTGTCGGGCGGGGGCGTTTGCGCCCCTGCTCCGGCGTGGCGGCAAAGGTGGCGCGCCTTTCCTTAACGATCCGGCCCGGTGCCGGGCGGTCAGGATCAAGCCCCGTCGCCGCCGCCACATCCCGCCAGATCAGGTGCCGCAGGTCGTCGGCATCGCGGTCCATCAGGGCATCCGCCGCACTGATGGTGACCGAAAGCAGGTCATCGCGCAGGAACAGCCATTCCGCCACCCCGCCGACCAGACCGACCAGAGGCAAGCCGCCGGGCAGCGTTACCGGGCTTTCCAGCCGGTAATGGGCATTCAGGATGGCGTGGAAGCGGTCGGGCGCCGGCAGATCGCACAGCAGGCGTTGGGCGGCCTCCGGCGGTATGGCCAGGACCACCTTGTCATGGGCCGCCAGAACAACCCGTTCCGGCCCGAAATCCAGGGCTGATACAAGGCCATCCGACGTCCGTTCCAGCGCTTTCAGACGGGTGCCAAACTGTACCCTGACCCCAAATCGGGCCAGATAGGCCAGGGCCGGATTGACCAGGGCGGCGGACAGCCCACCCGGCCCTGCGATCCACGGGCGGCAGGCGTCGGCCCCGCGCAGCAGGGTGCGGCGGAAGACGGACCAGAGTAGGCGTGCCGAGCCGGCCTCGTACGGCGTGTTCAGGATGCTGACGGTAAGCGGCTTCCACAGCCGGTCCGTTAACGGCTTCCCTTCCGGCAGCACATCCGCGACCCGCGCATCCGGACCGGCGAAGGCCAGCTTGAGCGCCGCCAGATAATCCAGCAGCCCACTGTCAGGCACCCGCCGGGCAGGATCGGCCAGCCATAGGGGCAGGGGGCCATTGCCGGGGCGCAGGGTCCAGTGCCTTCCATCCCGCAGGTCCAGAAAGGGCAGGACGACCGGATCGACGGTCATCAGGCCCTCCCGTCCCCTGATCCGGTCCAGATAGGCGGAGCATTCGGGATTGGCACCCAGAATCAGGTGATTGCCATTGTCGATCACACAGTCAAGCAAAGCATCATGCCAGGAGCGGCAGCGACCGCCGGCATGATCGGTTGCTTCATAAAGGATGACCTCGCGACCGGAACCGGCCAGGGCGGTGGCGCAGGCCAGACCCGACAGGCCGGCCCCGACCACATGCAGGGTACCCGTCACAGGCGGGGCGCGCGACCCAGGGCGCAGGACAGCGCCACGCTGATCTTCTCCCACTTCCCAAGGCGCGGGCGGCGGGACAGGGCGTCGGGCGACCAGCCCCGCTGACGCAGGCGCAGCAGGATGCGATGATACAGCACCATCATGGCGGCCGCCGGCCACAGCTTGCGGTGCGGCTGTTTCAGCAGGCAGTTGGCCTGATGGAACGCGGCTTCCGCACGGGCGGCCAGCGCCTCACAGACCTGCGGCAGGGCCGGGTCGGTCAGCAGGGCGACGGGATCGGACTGGACGGCATAAATGTCGATCCCCGCATCCTCCAGCATCTCCTCCGGCAGGTAGCAGCGGCCATCGCGCGCATCCTCCTCCACATCCCGCAGGATGTTGGTGAGCTGCAACGCCTCACCCAGGGCCAGCGCAAAGGCATCGGCGCTGGCATCGCCCTTGCCGAAGACGCGTACGGACAGCAGGCCCACGGCCCCCGCCACGCGCCGGCAATATTGCGCCAGCATGCCCAGGGAGGGGGCGCGGATAGGCCCTTCCACATCCATCATCATGCCGTCGATCACGGCCTGGAATTCCGCCTGGGGCAGGTTGTAGCGCCGCACGGCAGCGGCCAGATCGCGCAGCCGGCCATGGTGGCGGCCAGGGCTGGGCATGCCATACATGGCGTCGATACGCCGCTGCCAGTCGGTCAGGGCGCCGCGCTTGACCTCGTTATTCTCCTTGCCGTCGGCGATATCGTCCACGGCGCGGCAGAAGCCATAGATGGCGAACATGGCCCGGCGCTTGCGCTGTCCCAGCAGGCGCAGCGGCCAGTAGAAGGTGGAGGTACCGCAACTTCCGGCCTTGGCCAGCCCGCTTTCGGGCGACAGGCGCGGCGGGCGGCGCGACATGCCGCGCAACACACCCAGCAGGACCGCACCCAACCGGCTGAACGCCGACAGCTGCACCTTGCCGGCCAGCGGATCGCGGCGGCGCAACTGCTTCGACAGGGCCACCGCCATCTCGATGATGACCGCCGATTCCATGCGCAGGCCGGGATTGGCGATCAGGCGGGGCAGGGCACCCGCCCGGCGCAGCAGCGAATCGACATTGTCCAATGTCCGGTCGATGACGGCGCGCACGGGTGGCGTCGCCTCCGTCTCCACCAGATGTTCAACCGATCCGCCCGCTTCCTTGAACCAGGCGGTGGGTAGGTAGCAGCGGCCCAGTTCAACCCAGTCATGCCGGCAATCCTGGATATGGTTCAGGATCTGCAGCGCGGTACATAGCGCGTCGGATGCCGGGGCGGCGTTGATCCCCTCCCCATGCAGTTCCAGCAGAAAGCGGCCCACGGGGTTCGCGGAATAGCGGCAGTAAAGGACAAGGTCCTGCCAGGTCTTGCAATGGCTGCCCGTGGCATCGCGGCGGAAGGCCTGCAAGAGCTGCCGCGCATGGATGCCCGACACGGTCGTCGCCGTCTGTGTGGCCTTCAGCGTCAGGGCAGGGGCCAGCCAGGGCTGATTGCCGATACCGCTGACCAGCGCGCGTTCCAGCGCATCCAGCTGCGCGATCTTCATGTCGGGTTCTACGTGCGGGTCGTCGGCAATGTCATCGGCCAGCCGCGCGAAGGCGTAGAAGGCCATGACATGCGGGCGATAGGGAGCCGGGATCAGCCGGGAGGCGACGGGAAAATTCTCCGCCTCCGCGCCCTTGCGGGCGGCGGGGTCGCCCGGTTGGGCGGGGTTCTGTGCTGACAGGCGGAATTCAGCCATGGGTCCCGGCGCTCTTGATCATCGTGCCCCTACTTTGCCACGACAGAGAGGCATGGAGAAGTGGCGATAATGCGGCGCGGGCCGGATATGACAAACCCCGCCGGTTTTGGCCGGCGGGGTTTGCATTACGTTTCATGTTCCCTCAGGCGCCGGGCGCCGCCATCCGGCGGCTTGGCTTGCGCCGCATGTGCGGCGGGCCGGCCGTCGCCGGCCTCCGCCGGTCAAGGGAAATGACCGGCGGTTGAGAGAATATGAAAAGCCTTAAATCACAGCACCGGCCTTGATCTTGGCCAGACGGGCGTTCACAGCGTCCCAGCTGACGGTGTTCCACCAGGCGGCCAGATAGTCCGCGCGGCGGTTCTGGTACTTCAGGTAATAGGCGTGTTCCCACACGTCGTTGCCGAACAGCACGGGCGTGCTGTTGAACAGCGGCGTGTCCTGGTTCGGCTGTGCCACGATGGCCAGCTTGCCGGCGGCGTCGGCGGTGACGAACACCCAGCCGGAGCCGAACTGCTTGGTCCCGGCCTCGTTGAACTTCTTCTTGAAGTCGTCAAAGCTGCCGAAATCGCGGGTGATGGCGGAACCCACCTCACCGGTCGGGTCGCCACCGCCATTCGGGCCCATGATGGACCAGAACATGGAATGGTTGGCGTGACCGCCGCCATTGTTGCGCACGGCGGTGCGGATGCTTTCCGGCAGCTCGCCCAGACGCTTCAGCAGGTCTTCCAGCGACAGGTCATGCAGCTGGCTGTGGTCGGCCAGGGCATTGTTCAGATTGGTGATATAGGTCTGGTGATGCTTGCCATGGTGGGTGGCCATGGTCAGCGCGTCGATATGCGGCTCCAGCGCCGCGGTGTCATAGGTCAGTGCCGGCAGGGTGAAGGCCATGATGATGGCTCCTGTTCTTTCTCGGGGTGGGTGTCGCCCCTGACGCGGGGACGACCGGACACGGGGTTGAGAGATACGACCGCGCCGCGCGCGGGTCAACCTGCTCGACCCCTGAATAATTGTCGTGGCAACCATATGGGATGCTTGGGCTTTGCGAACAGGGGCGGAGCGCCTATAAGGCGGCATCACCCCTGTTGGATTGAGCAAGAATGGCGCCCCCCGCCCTGTCCGCCTGTGCCGAGGCGGTCCGCAAGCATGATAATGACCGCTTCCTGACGGCCCTGTTCGCGCCCGCCACGGTGCGTGAGGATTTGTTCGCGCTTTACGCCTTCAACCATGAGATCGCCAAGACGCGGGAGGTGGTGACGGAGCCGACCCTGGGCCAGATCCGCCTGCAATGGTGGCGGGAAAGCATCGATGGCGCCTATGCCGGCACCCCGCGCCGGCATGAGGTGGTGGAACCGCTGGCAGCATCCATCGCCCGTCACGGCCTGGACCGCACTCAGTTCGATCTGGCTATCGATGGGCGGGAGGCCGACATGGATGATGAGGCACCCGCCGACATGGAATGCCTGGTCAATTATGCCCAGGTCACGGGGGCACCGCTGACCCGGCTGGCTTGTCAGACACTGGGCGTGCGTGACCTGGCCGCGATGGAGGCAGCACGGCTGGTCGGCACCGCCTGGGCCCTGACCGGTATCCTGCGGGCCACCCCCTTCCTGGCACGCGGCCACCGCTCCCGCCTGCCGGTGACCCTGATGGTCGAACATGGGGTGACCGAACCGGCTTTGTTCGACCTGAAACCGGAACCCGGCCTGTCCAGGGTGGCCGCTGCCGTGGCCGATACCGCCCGGTCGCTGCTGTACGATGCCCGCCGGTTGCGGCGCGATGTGCCGAAGGCCGCCCTGCCGGCCCTGCTGCCGGCCATTCTGGCCGATCATTATCTGGGCCGGATGGCGGCGGCGGGCTATGACCTGATGAACCCCATCCTGCTGCGCCCCAGCGTGCGCCGCCCGCTTTCCGTCGGCTGGGCCGCGACCATCGGGCGGTGGTAAGCCGCCGCCCGTGCAACAGGATGCAACAGAAAATCAGGGGGTGTTTCATATCGGGGGCCTTCCCGAACGCCCGCGTCCTGCCCGGACACAGTTCGCCCCATGATTGTCGGAACATAGCACGAAACGGCACAGGATGCAGCGGTTAACCCATTAATTTGGGTTTAGTGATGCCTGTTAATTTGCTCGCTTTACGTGAAAATGTCAGATGCCTGTCTGGCATGCTTTCTGTATGCTGTGGGCCGGATGCCGGGGGACGCCGCATCCAACCAACGGCGAAGGGGGCTGATCATGCTGGACGCGGTGCAGGGGCTGTTTCTGTCTTATGTTTCGGGTGGCGGCGGTGTGGGGGCGGCCTACCATTTCAATGTCTCCTTCGATGGCGGGCAGACGCAGACACCCCTGCTGATGGATACCGGTTCCCCCTGGTTGAATGTGGGGGCGGATTACCTGCCGGATGGCACCTATCAGGTCATCGTACCGCAGCCGCCCTATACCCACCCCTTCTATTCCAGCAGCGGCAACGCCTATCAGGGGCAGTGGGTGACGGTTTGCGCCATCGTGACCGGGGGGAACGGGGCCAGCTTCACCGTGCCGTCGCTGACGATCTTCCGTAGCACCAGCCCGTCCAACGTGGCCATGATGGGCGTCAGCACCCGGATGACGGGCCTGGACCCGCTCAACATCTTCCTGAATGTGCCGGAGATCGTGGCCGGCACCTGGGCGCCCGGTTACATGCTGGACCAGAATGGTGTGCTGTTCGGCTATGACGCGGCCCTGGCACAGCAATTCGTGCAGGTGCCGGTGAACATGAACCTGGGGCAACGCACCGCGTCCGCCAGCGTTACCCTGTCGCCACCGGCCAATAGCGGCCTGACGCCCTATGACGCCACGCTGCCCTTCCTGATGGATACGGGCATCGACTACACCATCATCACACCCAATCAGCCCGGCAATACCCCGCCCAACCCGGCGGATTGGGAGCAAGCCAACCCCAATGGCGGTCAAATGCTGATCCCGGATGTTACCGTTGGCGTGGTGTTGGGCGGTGTGTCATGGGGCTTCAACACCAGCCAATGCGGCGGTCCGCCCGCCAACCCCGCCTATGCAAGGCTGGCGGTACCGTCGCAGTACGGTATCCTCAATACAGGCCGGCATTTCCTGGCAAGCTACAAGTACATGATCCAGTTGGACGAGCGGATCGGCGCGACGACGGGGGTTATGGGCTTTCTGGCAGTGTGAGGGGGACATGGGGAGGAGCGACAAGTTCACAAACTTGCTTCCAATTATCGTCACAATCATGGGAGTGACGCTCTATACGCTGATATCTAAGGGCCAGGAATTGGCCCCTGCTGATCTGGCCACTGACGCATCGCGAGAAATGTTGGGGGCAGTCACTGGCGAGGCCGCTGCCCTGATGCGTTTCTACGCCGCTGCGGTTCTGGCCGAAATTTCGGCCTTTGCCGCCATCGTTGTGACCATTTCACTTCTAGTCATGTATGTTGAGCGCGCCGATCTCAGTTTTCATTTTTGTATTCTTTTTCTTCTGATTTTGGCTTCGTTGACATTGAACATTGTTGCGCCAAGTCCAGTAACAGCTCAATTATCAAAAATCGTGTGTTGTGATAAATCGGTATTAACGAGTGTCAGCTTCTGTACCGTCTCGTCAGACCATATTCTCAATTTCATGCCGGGGCCTGTCGGTGATCTGAATTTTTATCAGATGATATTTTTGCCACTTTGCATTGCTTCGGCCTGTATTGGTTATATTGCATTTGTAGTTGGCGTCACCGGCAGTCGGCGCGACAAGGCCAACCGTGAGGAATATGAAAGGGCAATCGCGCTTATCATGGCGTGCGGTGGCGCTATGCTCGTATTCTGGACACTTACGGTGCGCGAATATGGCCGTTGGGCCTTTTCGGGAACTGTCACGAACAATAACGCCAAGGCATTTATCGACAGTGTCACCATTTATGCTGGCGCAACCGCCAGTTCGTTGCTGGCCATGATCTGGCTGTTTGCTATCGGGCTTTTGATCGTCCGTCCGTACGCAGATCGAGGTCTGGGCAGCGATAAGGCCCTGTCCCGCAAGTCCGCGACGTTTGGGTTCATTTCGGTACTGGCGCCTATCCTTCTCGCGGTATTCGAGAATCTATTCTATCCGAAGTAATAATCATCAATCTTATATTGCAATGTGCGCTACAGCTTTGCCGGCCAAAGGGAGAAGGGGGTGGGCAGGTAGTCCCCTTCTTATGCTTCGTCCTTTGGCGTTTGACTGTCAGGGTTGCGGCTGCAGCCACCCCGCCAAATCCACCAACGCCCGCGTGCTGTACGCCTTCTTGCGGTCCTTGCCGTGCAGTTCCTTGCCGTTGGGCTGCCGCTCCGTCACCGGCGGGAACAGGCCGAAATTGACGTTCATGGGCTGGAACGTCTCCGCTTCCGCACCGCCCGTGATATGGCAAAGCAGGGCACCCAGGGCGGTGGTGCGTGGGGGCAGGGAGGGTTCGCTACCCAGCCGGTCGGCGGCTGCGAAGCGCCCGGCCAGCAGGCCGACGGCCGCACTTTCCACATAGCCTTCACAACCCGTGATCTGGCCTGCAAAGCGCAGGCGCGGCATGGCCTTCAGGCGCAAGGACCCGTCCAGCAGGCGCGGCGAGTTGATAAAGGTGTTGCGGTGCAGGCCGCCCAGGCGCGCGAACTCCGCATTTTCGAGGCCGGGGATCATGCGGAACACCCGCACCTGTTCGGCATATTTCAGCTTGGTCTGAAACCCGACCAGATTATAGAGCGTGCCCAGCGCATTATCCTGACGCAACTGCACCACGGCATAGGGGCGCTTGCCCTCATGCGGGTTGGTCAGGCCCACGGGCTTCATGGGGCCATAGCGCAGCGTGTCGACGCCGCGTTCGGCCATCACCTCAATCGGCAGGCAGCCTTCGAAATAGGGGGTGTTTTTCTCCCACTCCTTGAAGTCGCCCTTTTCGCCGTCGATCAGCGCCTGGATGAAGGCCTGATACTGCTCCTTGTCCATGGCACAGTTGATATAGTCCTTGCCCGTGCCGCCGGGCCCGACCTTGTCATAGCGCGACTGGAACCAGGCCTTGGACAGGTCGATGCTGTCGGTATGGATGATGGGGGCGATGGCGTCGAAGAAGCTCAGCTGCTCCTCACCGGTAAAGGCGCGGATGGCCTCGGCCAGTTTCATGGAGGTGAGCGGGCCGGTGGCGATGATGGTGCTGTCCCAGTCTTCGGGCGGGATGCCCGCAACCTCGCCCCGCTCCACCGTTACCAGTGGATGGCTGGTCAGGGTCTGCGTCACATGTTCGGCGAAATGGTCGCGGTCCACGGCCAGCGCGCCGCCGGCCGGCACCTTGTGCGTATCCGCCGCCGTCAGGATCAGCGAGCCGCAGCGGCGCATCTCCTCATGCAGCAGGCCGACGGCATTATATTCGGCATCGTCGGACCGGAAGGAGTTGGAACAGACCAGCTCCGCAAAGAAATCCGTCTGGTGCGCGTCCGTTTTCTGAACGGGGCGCATCTCATGCAGGATGACGGGGATGCCGGCCTGGGCGATCTGCCATGCAGCTTCGCTGCCGGCCATGCCGGCGCCGATGACGTGGATGGGGTTCTTCTGGGTCATGGGCCGTGATGTCGCGCGCCACGGCCCCGCCGTCAAGCCCCCTGCATGCATGCGCCCCCGGACATGCGCACCGGTGTGGGTTCAGGGTCGGGTTGCGGCACGGGGGGCGGTTCGGGCGGGCCGCCCGGCTGCGGCGTCGGCAGTTCGTCCGGCGGCGGCAGTTCGGTCTGGTCGGGCGGGGTGGAGCCGGGAAGCGGTGGCACGATGCCCATGGGCCGGGTCCTTTCTTGTGACGGTTGCTATCAACCAACCCCGGCGCGGGGTGAATTGTTCCCCCGACATGGTGGCACTGGACATTTCCGATATCGGATGTATCGTGCGCGGCGTTTCAAGATATCGGATTCTCGTCCCAAAATGACTGCCGCCGCCCTTCAGGCCGAAACCCTTCCCCACCGTATCCAGCGCCACGTGCGCGATCTGTTCCGGCTGGCCGTGCCGGTTATCATCGCGCGCGCCGGGATCATCGTCATGGCCCTGACCGACACGCTGATCGTGGGTCGGTACAGCGCGCAGGAACTGGCCTATCTGGGCATGGGGCACACGCCTGTCGCGGTCATGATGGGCGTGATGGTGGGCCTGCTGCTGGGCACGGTCGTGGTCACGGCGCAGGCCGTGGGGCGGGGCGAGGAGGGGACGGTCGGCACCGTCTGGCGCCGGTCGCTTCCCTATGCGCTGCTGGTCGGGTCGGCTGTGTTCGGCATTTGTCTGTTCGGGGAACAGTTCCTGTTGCTGACGGGGCAGGAACCGGATCTGGCGCGCGGGGCCGGCCATGTCATGGCGGTCATGGCCTTTGGCATGCCGCCGGCGGCCCTCTATCTGGCCTGCTCGCTGTGGCTGGAGGGGCTGAAGCGGCCCTTGCCGGGCATGGTCGCCATGCTGATCAGCAATGTGCTGAATGTCCTGCTGGTCTGGATGTTTGTCTGGGGGCATTTCGGGCTGCCGGCCCTGGGCGCCATTGGCGCGGCCTGGTCGACCACGGCGCTGCGCTGGCTCTGTGCCTTCGGCATGATCGCCTATATCTGGTGGCACCCCAAGCGTCAGGAATGGGGCGTGCGCGGCGGGTTCAGGGGATGGTGGGTCGGCGGGCGGGAACAGCGGCGCATCGGCTATGCCGCCGGCCTGTCCAACGGGCTGGAAGGCTCCGCGTTCGGTGGGCTGGGCCTGTTCGCGGGCTGGCTGGGGGCTGTCGGCGTCGCCGCCTATGCCATCGGGTTGAACCTGATCGCGCTGCCCTTCATGTGCGCGCTGGGCCTGGCCTCGGCAACCTCGGTGCGGGTGGGCAATGCCTATGGCGCCGGTGAGCGCACCGAAACCACCGTCGCGGGCTGGACGGGCCTGGGCGTGACCAGCGCCATCCTGGCCCTGGTCGGCGTCATCTTCCTGCTGTTTCCCGGCTGGATCGCGGGTCAGTTCACGCAGGATGCCGCCGTGCTGGCCCTGACGGCGCCGGTGGTGGCCTTCTCTGCCTGGCTGCTGGTGGCCGATGGCGGGCAGGTGGTGATGGCGCAGGCCCTGCGCGGACGCAGCGACACCTGGGTGCCGACGGCACTGCACTTCATCAGCTATTACGCCATCATGATGCCGGTCGGCTGGTTCCTGGCCTTTCCGCTGGGGCGCGGTGTGCTGGGCCTTTTCGAAGGGATTTTCATCGCCAGCATCGTGTCGGTCGGCTTCCTGATGGCGCGGTTCTGGTGGCTGTCGCGACGCGATGCGCGGGCGGCGGCGGGCTGATTTCCCCTTTCGTTGTTCGCACCCGCGAATGGTGCTACAAGGGGTGCCCGATGGCCGGCAAACCCGGCCCCCGGCCTTTGTAGACCCGTAATGACGAGTTCCGCTCGGTGACCTCCACGCCCGCTCTGCCGTCCGATATCACGCCCATCACCATCGAAGATGAGATGCGGCGATCCTATCTCGATTACGCGATGAGCGTGATCGTGAGCCGAGCCCTGCCGGATGTGCGCGACGGGTTGAAGCCCGTGCATCGCCGCATCCTGTTCGCCATGAAGGAAGGCGGATACGACAGCACCAAGCCCTACAAGAAGTCGGCGCGTATCGTCGGTGACGTGATGGGTAAGTACCATCCGCACGGCGACAGCGCGATTTACGACGCCATGGTCCGTATGGCGCAGGATTTCTCCATGCGCCTGCCCCTGATCGATGGTCAGGGCAATTACGGCTCCATGGATGGCGACGCGGCGGCGGCCATGCGTTACACCGAGGCCCGTCTGGCCAAGGTCGCCGAATTCATGCTGGACGATATCGACAAGGAAACGGTCGATTTCCAGCCGAACTATGACGAGTCGGAAGAAGAGCCCACGGTCCTTCCGGCCAAGTTCCCCAATCTGCTGGTCAATGGTGCCGGCGGTATCGCCGTCGGCATGGCCACCAACATCCCGCCCCATAATCTGGGCGAGGTGATCGACGCCTGTCTGGCCTATATCGACAATCCCGACATCTCCATTGATGAACTGATCGAGATCGTTCCGGGCCCGGATTTTCCCACGGGTGCCCTGATCCTGGGCCGGTCTGGCATCCGGTCGGCCTTCCATACGGGCCGTGGCAGCGTGATCATGCGCGCCAAGACGGAGGTGGAAGAGATCCGCAAGGATCGCTGGGCCATCGTCGCCACCGAAATCCCGTTCCAGGTTAACAAGGGCAAGCTGCTGGAACGCATCGCCGAATGCGTGAACGAGAAGCTGGTCGAGGGCATCAGCGATGTCCGCGACGAGTCGGACCGTGACGGCGTGCGCGTTGTCGTCGAACTGAAGCGCGACGCCGTTCCCGACGTCGTCCTGGCGCAGCTGTTCCGCCACACGGCCCTGCAGACCAGCTTTGGCGTCAATACCCTGGCGCTGAATGGCGGCCGGCCGGAGCTGATGGATCTGAAGACCATCATCGCCGCCTTTGTCCGCTTCCGCGAGCAGGTGGTGACGCGGCGGACGGAGTTCGAGCTGGGCAAGGCCCGCGAACGCGCCCACATTTTGGTCGGTCTGGCCGTTGCTGTCGCCAACCTGGACGAGATGATTGCCCTGATCCGCAGCGCGCCCGATCCGCAGACGGCGCGTGAGCAGATGATGGCCCGCGACTGGCCCGCATCCGACGTGGCGCCGCTGATCGCGCTGATCGATGAGCCGGGCCGTGGCCTGTCGGATGCCGGCACCTATCGTGTGTCCGAAGCCCAGGCCCGCGCCATCCTGGACCTGCGTCTGCACCGGCTGACCGGTCTGGAGCGTGACAAGATCGGCGAGGAACTGACCGGCGTCACCGATCAGATCAAGCATTTCCTGGCGATCCTGGCCGAGCGCGGCCTGCTGCTGGACGTGATCCGCAACGAGCTGGGCGAGATGAAGGCCCGCTTCGCCACCCCGCGCCGTACCCAGATCGAGGAATCGGAGTTCGAGTCCGATATCGAGGATCTGATCCAGCGCGAGGACATGGTCGTCATCGTCACCCAGGGCGGCTATATCAAGCGCGTGCCCCTGTCCACCTATCGCGCCCAGGCGCGGGGCGGCAAGGGAAGGTCGGGCATGAACCTGAAAGCGGAGGACAATGTCTCCGACCTGTTCGTGTCGAACACGCACACGCCCATGCTGTTCTTCACCAGCCGCGGCATCGTGCATAAGCTGAAAGTCTGGCGCCTGCCGCAGGGCACGCCGCAGACGCGCGGCAAGGCGCTGGTCAACCTGCTGCCGCTGGAGGAGGGGGAAACCATCTCCACCGTCATGCCGATGCCGGAGGATGAGGGCACCTGGGGTGATCTGGAGATTGTGTTCGCCACCAGCAAGGGCGGCATCCGCCGTAACAAGCTGTCGGACTTCCAGAATATCCGTGCCAACGGCCTGATCGCCATGAAGCTGGAGGAAGAGGGCGAGACCCTGATTTCCGTCCGCACCTGCACCGATCAGGATGATGTGCTGCTGGCCACCCATCTGGGCCGCTGCATCCGCTTCCCCGTGACGGAAGTGCGCGTGTTCAGTGGCCGTACCTCCACCGGTGTGCGCGGCATCAGGCTGGCGAACGGTGATGCTGTAATCGGTATGTCGATCCTGCACCATACCGATTACAGCATGGAAGAACGCGCTGCCTATCTGAAGCAGGCGCGTGATCTGCGCCGGGCCGAGGGTGAGGATACCGACGATACGGTGGACGTGGATGCCGAGCCGGTGGGCGAGGCGACGCTGTCGCCGGAGCAGTTTGCCGAGATGAAGGCACGCGAGGAGATGATCCTCACCGTGTCCGAGCAGGGCTTCGGCAAGCGCACGTCGGCCTATGAATATCGCCTGACGGGCCGTGGCGGCCAGGGCATCTGGAACATGGATATGGGTGACCGTAACAAGGCCATTGCCGCCGTGTTCCCCATCCATGAGACGGATCAGCTGATGATGGTCAGCGATGGCGGCCAGGTCATCCGCATGCCCGTCCACGACATCCGCCTGACGGGCCGGAAGAGCAAGGGCGTCACCCTGTTCCGCCTGTCGGGCGAGGAGAAGGTGGTGTCCGTCGCCCGTCTGGAAGATGACGGTTCCGAAACCAGTGGCGATGCCGTAGAGGCCGCCGCGAGCGAATGATTTGACGACAATCCGCACCGGTTCCAGGGAGAGAGCCCCTGGAACCGGTGCGGGTGACCGGACAAGTGTGCGGGCCATGGACCCGTCCCGACGGTCAGCAGACAGAGCCTTGAGGGGAAGGGGAAGAGGACCATGGCGGCACCGCGTATCGGCGTCTATCCGGGCACGTTCGACCCGGTAACCAACGGTCATTTCGATATTATCCAGCGCGCCTGCCGCATGGTGGATCATCTGATCGTGGGGGTTGCCAGCAATGCCGGCAAAGGCCCGCTTTACACCACGGATGAGCGCGTTGCCCTGGTAGCGGGTGAACTGGCGAACCTGAACCAGCAGGGGTTCAGTGTGGAAGTCCGGCCCTTTGACAAGCTGCTGATGAAATTCGCGGTGGATTGCGGGGCGTCG
The DNA here is from genome assembly GCF_057809555.1 of Niveispirillum sp. FG156. NCBI lineage: Bacteria > Pseudomonadati > Pseudomonadota > Alphaproteobacteria > Rhodospirillales > Azospirillaceae > Niveispirillum > Niveispirillum sp. FG156. Next base: position 20,846 of record NZ_JBMDKE010000017.1, read on the forward strand.
GTGATCATCCGCGGCCTGCGTGCCGTGTCTGATTTCGAGTACGAGTTTCAGATGGCTGGCATGAATGCCCGCCTGAACCCGGCTGTCGACACCGTCTTCCTGATGGCGTCCGACAAGCACCAGTTCATCTCGTCCCGCTTCGTGAAGGAGATTGGCCGGCTGGGCGGTGATATCAGCCAGTTCGTCAGCCCGCGTGTCGCGGCCAGCCTTCAGGCTCGTTTCGATGCCGAAAGGGCGAACAGGCCGGGGTGAAGCCCTGCGAAAAATCAAAGGTGCGGTGCCGCATCGCGCATGTTGACGGATGCGGTCGGCTTGCCTATGGTGCGCGCCACTTCGGGAGCATGATTCCGTAGCTCAGTCGGTAGAGCACGTGACTTTTAATCATGGGGTCGTGGGTTCGAATCCCACCGGAATCACCATCCCGGAAGTATGACCTTGAAAACATTGAGTTTTCTTGGTCATTTGTCCCCACCGCTGGATTTTGCGGGTTTTGGTGGGACAGTTTTGTCCATTTTCTGTTCCATCAGCTTGTCGGCGGCGCGGCCCGCCAGGGTGCGTTGATTGGCCTTGCGGGTGTAGCGCGTGGCCTCTGCGGCGCTGTGCCAGCCATTCCAAGCCATCAATTCACGCTCCGTCGCGCCGCTTTCGGCCAGCGCGGTCGATCTGGATTTACGCAGGCCGTGCGCGGAACAATGCGGTAGGCCGGCATCATTGCACCAATCGCGAAACCGATTCCCAAATCCCTCAGTTGAATAGGGCTGTCCGAAGCTGGTGGTCAGCAGGGTCAGGTTTCCCTGTGTGGTCGGGGTGGCATCGATGATGGCCGCCAGTTCCGGCAGCAGCGGAATTTCGATCGTGGTGGGGTTGCGGGCCTTGTTTTTCTGGAGCGTGATTCGGATCCAGCCGTTGCTGATATGCTGCCGGCCCAGAAGCACTGCATCCGACCGGCGCAAGCCCGTGTAGTAGAGGATGGCCATAGCCAGCCGCGCCGGGGTGCCGATGGGGTGGTGCGCTTCGAACTGCCCGATTTCCGCCATGGTCCATGTGTGGTGGCCGTCCGGGTTGGGTAGCGTCAGCTTGGGCACATCGCGGGCTGGGTTGCGGGTGGCGCGTTCTGTGTTGACGGCCCACGCGAAAAGCAGCCGCAGATATCCAACCAGATTATTGGCGGCGGCGGGCGTGTCGGCCTTGGCATCGCGGATGGCGCGGATATGGCGCGGCTCCATCATCGCATATGGCTTGTCCCCCAGGCAGCGGCCCTGGCTGTCGCGTTGATCGCACAGCGCGTCCAGAGCCAGCCGGCGGATATGCTGTGTCGAGCGGGACAGGGTGCGAAAATCGGCGTCGCAGTACCATTGCTGACACAGGAAGCGCAGCGATGCCGGGTCCTTTGCTTTGGCCTGGGCACGGCGATTGCTGGGTATCGGGCCGGCGATGGCGGCCTTGTATTCGGCCATGAAGGCATCGGTGCCGGGACGTTCATTCAGGCGGACCTTTGGCTGTCCTGGCCGGCGCACATAGAGGCGCACATTGCCGTGCCTGTCCGTATCCTCCACCAGATAGCGCAAGCGGATGCTGCCGGTGCCGTCACGCAGGCGGAATTCGACCATGTCTCAGTCCCACGGATTGTCGCTGACCTGTCCGCCCTCATCGGGCAGGGCTTCGAACGCCCTGTCAATGGCCATGCGGTCCCAGACGACGCGGCCCCCCAGCCGTTTGGGGGCCGGCATCTCCCGGTCCTGCACCATCCGATCCCATTTTGAGGGGGAGACGCCGATATAGGCTGCCGCCTCTGTGCGTGACAGGCCGCGCGGAGCCAGGGTGGGCGGCAGACGGGCATGGCGCGGGTGCTGTGCGGCGGTGGCGGCCATAATCGTTACTCCGCAGCGATCGCGGGCACCCGCAGGCGAATGTCCAGCGGGTGGCGGGCGTTGGTCAAAGACAGCAGTTTGGCCATGCGCCTGGGCACGGAATTGCCGATCAAACGCATCGCCTCCGTCTTGGTCAGGGGGCGTGTCTTGTCGTCGATGGTGATGGCGGTCGGCATGATCAGTTCGTGGGCCGCCGCTGCCTCATGCGGTTTCAGCATGCGCATGCCGATATCGGCGATGATCCAGGTGGATCCTGCAATATCGACAGTGACCAGATCGCCGCCCGACCAGACGCCATGGGCGCGCAGGAAATCGGCCACCTGCCGGGCACGGGCCAGCTGCGGCGGCGACAGGGGCGGGGTGGCAAGGTCGGCCCGCGTCGGGCTGAACCGGTCCTGCACAGTCAGGGTGTTGAGTGCGGCGGCCATGTCCTGATGCTGCCCGCCAGCGCTGTAATATTCGGTCAGGAAGGCGGCGCCGATGCCGATATGGTCCCCGCCCTTGCCGCCGCCCGTCGCCAGGGTGCGCAGCGCATCCTGCGGGCTGCTGGCGGTACCGGTGCCGCGCTGGTGGATCAGGAAGGCCCCGGCCAGCTGCTGCTGCGTGCCTGCTGTGGTCAGGGTGCTGGTGCCGTCGGCGGGACTATGGCCTATCAGGCCGGTATTGTGCTGGACCATCCAGGCGGCGGCGACAGCATGGCTGATTCCGCTGGCTGTTACCGTCCCCAGGGGGCTGTTCGGATCCGTGGCGCCGCTTCCCCATCGCTGCGCGCGGCCCGGTTGACCATCACCATGCGCGGCCTGAATGATCGTGCCGGCCATCACCGCCAGTTCGCCGCCCTTTACACCGGCGGTGAGGGTGGGCAGCGGCTGGGTGCCGCCATGGATGCGGTCGCCCGCCGTGGTGTGCGTGGTGGGTACCAGGGCGGGGCCAACCAGTGCGTTGCCGTTCACGGTGCAAAGAGTGGTCAGCGGATCCTGTTGAGCGAACACGCGGCTGGCGCGCGTGCTGACATTGTTCACGCCAATGATGAAAGGTTCCGCCGCCTCCAGCACGAAGCGCTTCATGCCAACAGCAATCCGCCGTTGGGTTGCTGGCTGGAGGTCCTTCTTGCGGTCGAAGATGCTGGGCAAGGGCAGGGACCAGTCGATGATGCTGGCCGCGCTGGCGTGGGGCAACAGGCCACCCTCTTTGACGGCGGCGCTGTCGCGGTGGGCGTGGGTCTGTTGGGGCCAGATGATGGGCGCACCGTCCAGCTGACCCACGCCGAACAACCGCTTGCGCGTGGTCGGCACGCCGTAATCAGCGCATGTCATGTCCCGGTCCTGCCAGTCCACGCCCAGGCGGTGCATATGGTCCAGCCAGGCGCGCCAGTGCCGGCCCTGGTGGCGAGGATCGCGCACCAGCAGCTGCTGTTCGCGCGGCACCCGTTCCCCCCTGGCCGCCACCGTGCCATCCAGTTTCAGCACGCGGCCCGTTTCCTTATCGCGCTTGGCGATCAGCGGTCCCCAGCCCCGGATTTCGCGGACATTTTCCAGCATGACGGTGGACGGGCCCAGACCGGCGCGGCGCAGCACGCCGACCCAGCGGCAGACCTGCCAGGGCATGGAGCGGACACGCGGGGAGCGCGGGGCCCCGCCCTTGGCAACGCTGTGATCCCGGCAGTCCGGCGATGCCCACAGGATATTGACCGCGCGCCCCCCGGTGGCGGCCAGCGGGCAGACCTCATAGATATCCGCCTGCAGATGCTTGGTGTGCGGGTTCAGCGCCTTGTGGGCAGCAATGGCGACCGCGTCATGATTGACCGCAACATGCACCGGAAACCCCGCCTCCTCCAGCCCCTGGCAGGCCCCACCCATGCCGGCGAACAGCACCACATTGATGGTGCCATCCAGGGGCCAGGGCGTGGACAGAGACTGTCCGGCGGGGATGCCGGGGCGGACACGGCGGGGGCGGCGCGGGGTGTTGGGCAGGGCGGGGAAAAGGCCGTCCATGGGTTCAGCCCTCCGGATATGTGGGGATCATGGACAAAGCAACGGACTTACCCAGTTCGGTAAGATAAAAAAACGCGCCGGCAAAGCCTGGGGTCTCGCCATAGGCCTTTTCTCCATGCGGACCGCTAAACAGCCCGAATTCCCAGGCGAGACGGAGCAAACGGCGATTGCTTGGATGGGTGCAGAAATGGTTGCGCCAGCCGTGTTTATCGCCTTCCACGCCAAAGCTGTGGGTGATGATGCCCAGGTCCTTCTGGTCCAAATCGGACAACAGGCGGTGCGGGGCCGGTAGGTGGATATCTGCGGCAGGCAAGCGGTGGACCCGCATATACTCGAAAGCGGTGTTGGCGTCGTATTCGGCATCCAGCATGCGGACCAAAGCTTGTCCCTTCGCCTTCTGACGTGTCGGCGCGTATAGGATATCTGTTCCAGACCAGAGTCCAGGGCAGCTAAAGCCCCATGCTTTGCGGATGCGGGTCATTTTTTATCACTCCGCGGCGTCAGTGTAGGTGGCGGCATCGGTCAGGCGCTGCCACTGGGTCAGGAATTGATCCTCTGCCTTGGCCCAGGGCAGGGGGCGGATGGGATGGGGGGAGGGGGCGTGGGGCAGGCGCGCGGGCGGGATGTCCATCAGGTCGCGCATCTCCGTCGACAGGGCGCGCATATCCATCGCCTTGATCAGGGCAGCATCTTGGCCAGACAGTGGCCATGGCATGTCCAGCGCCTTATGGATGGCGGCATCCCAGGCGGCCTCCAGCCGGCCCAAGGCATCAATGCCCGTCAGGTGGCGCAGGGCCGCCTTGACTGGGCTGGTGATGTCGCCCAAGAACGCCTCATGCGCGTCATGCAACAGGCCGTGGCGGCGCAGGCGGGCGGGCAGCAGGGTGGATACCAGCACCGAATGCTGCGCCACGCTGTAGGGGATTGGCGTGCGCCCGTTGAAGCGGGCGATGCGGGACAGGGTGGCGGCAATGAAACGGATATCGATGACCGCCGGATCGGGGGCCATGATGTCCACCGCCCGCGCGTCGTCCAGGAAGATGATGGTGGGGCCGATGGCGTGGGTCACCGCACCACCCCCGTTTCCACGGCGGCGGCCAGAAACACCAGGGCCAGGACAGTTGCCAGACCATAGACGGCGACAACACGGCGCAGGCGGGGCGGGCGGTTCGTCATTGCGGGCGCTCCGTTTCCTTAGGCGTGGGGAAAAGCACGTCCAGATCGATGGGTTCCGACCCGGTGGCGACGTAGCAGGCCTGAAACTCCGCCATCGTTGCCTGACCACGCATGACCAGCAGCAGGTTGTTGGCCGTCTCATGCAGGGCGTAGGCGGAGCCGCCATCGCCCTGCTGCCGCAGCGATTCCGCGCCCTTCCGGATCAGGTTGATGACGTTGTATTTCATGGCCGTTTTCTGCGTTGGAAAGGCTGCGGGGAAAGGGCGGCGGGACGCGAGCGCCCCGCCGTCAAGGTGCCGCCGGCGGCTCTCTGTTGCCGGCGGTGGGAGGGATCAGGCGTTGCTGGCGAAGGGGTTGCCGTTGATCAGCACCAGGGAAGTATCAAGGGCCACGTCCTGCGCGGCCTTGGTGATGGCGTCCTTCACCATGCGGCGATGATCGACCAGTTCGACGGACCATTTCACGCCGCTGCCGACGCGGCGGTAATAGAGGCGCACGGGCATCAGGTGCGTTTCTTCGCCGTCAAAGATCGGAATATCGATCAGGAACAGTTCGGGCACCTTGATGGGCTTGCCCTTTACGGCGGCCTGATTGTCCTCGCTGATCTCCAGATAGCGGGCGCCGTCCTGCACGCGGATCTGCTGCTTGGCGGTGCTGATGCTGGTGACGGACATTTCCTGCGACAGGGTCAGCAGCTGCAACTGAGTGCCGAAACGCTTGGCCCTCAGCTTGTCCAGTCGCGTGCGGTATCCGGTGGGCAGTTCTTCGGCCTCCCGGTTCGGGTCCAGTTCTTCCCACGGGATCGGGCGGCCCTGACCATCCGTGGGGCGGTGATCATCGCGTAGATTCAGCAGGGCGCAGATACGCTCCACCTCGTCCTGCGGTACCAGCATCCAATCCACCGGCGGGTTGCTGATGTGGTTCTCATTCTTCTGTAACAGCCACGCAAACTCCTCTGCATTCATCAGCCCGGCATCCTCTGCCGCCAGCCAGGCCTTCATTTCGTCCGACAGGGGGAAATTATAGGTGGCGGTGTGCTGGCGGTGGGCGGGGGTGGGCGGTCGGGTTTCGGTGATGGCGCCGTCGGTGATGTCGGCGGCGGGCGTGTGGTAATCCACCACCAGCTTCAGCCAGGGTTTCGCCGGGTCGGCGTTGAAAAACAGGGCGCTGTCGCTGGTCTTGAAACGGTTGGCATACTCAGTCATCGCCGCCGTGCTGCCCAGCAGGGCGCTTTCCATCAGGCGGCGCGGGCGGGGCAGATACTTGTCCAGCGTGGCGCCCACATCGTGGAGGGTGCGACCCTGAGGCAGGACCAGCAGGGTGGTGGCCCCGGCGGCATCCGCTACGACGGGGACCAGTTCATTGGCCCCGTGATGCTGGTGGAGGAGATTGATCAGGGCTGTGATGTCGCCCGATGTCTGTTGCATGGGAAGTTTCCTTCTGGGTGGGTGATAGAGGTCAGCCGGCAGAGGTGACGCCGCCGCGGTTCATGTCCCGCCCGCCGAACATTTCGCGCTGGCGGGGGTTCTGGGTGGTGAGCTGGTTATCTTCGGTAACGAAGAATTCCGACTTGGCCGGCGGCCTCTTCGGCAGTTTCAGTTCGTGGCTGACCGCCACCGTCACGCCCTTGGCGTGGGTTTCCAGGTCCAGCGTGATGGTCAGCTTGGCCTTGGCCTTCTCCCCGTCCTGATGACGGGTGGACATTTCGTCCATGGCCTTTCCCAGATCCTCGTTGATGTGGGCCAGTTCATCGCCATCATCATGGATTTCCAGAAGGCGGTGAACGGAGCGGACCAGATAGGCGGGATCGCTCATGTCGGGATTCCTCTTTTCGCCGCATCAGGCGGCGGTGGGTGGTGTGGGTTCCGGTCCGTCCGGCGGGATTGCCGACAGCGGGCGGTGGTTGAAGGCCCAGCTGATGCCGGGCGGTACGTCGCGTGACGCGCGGGGCGGGCCGGTGGCCGTGCTGCCCTCCGGGCAGGCGGACAGGCTGTGCAGGGTGCTGACGGCGCAGCGGCGCAGGGTGGGCGGGCCGGGCAGGGTGGCGACGGCGGCCACCATGTCGGTGCAGGCGCGATAGCCCTCGCCATCGCCGCGCGCCAACAGACGCCGGGCGGCATGGGCATTGGCCCAGAGGGTGAAGGCGCGGGTCTGTAGCGGGGTGGGGGCCATGTCAGAGGGCCTTCACGGCTTCGGCCCGCGCCTTTACCTTGGCCTGCTCCACCGCCATGCGGCGGTCCACCAGTTCGGCGGCCTGGGCCAGGGTCATGTCGGCGGCGTTTTCCCAGTCATCGTCCGGGATTTCGACCTGGAATTCCTCCTCCAGCGCCATGGCCAGTTCGACCATGTCGAGGCTGTCCAGGTGGAAATCCTCGACCAGTTTCAGGCTGGGGTCGGGCTTGGCTTCGGGCTTGCCCAGAAGATCGAGGATCAGCGGGTTGGCGCAGATGCGGTCCAGCGTGGTGTCGGCCATCACGCGGCCTCCGTCACGTCGATGCCGGAAGCGGCCAGATCGGCCAGGGCCTGACGTTTGGCGGCGGGGCCGTGGCGGGTGATGGCGGCAGCATCGAAACCGGCCAGATGCAGGTCGGCCTCCGTCGCGGTGCCGTTGCTGCGGTAGGCATCGGCCAGCACCTGGGCCATGGCGGGCACCACGAAGCCGGGTTTCAGGCTGGTGATGCGCACGACGGCGCGGAAGGTCGCGGGCCGGGTCGGGATATCGCGGCGGGCGGTGCGGCGCAGATGGCGCGGGATCGGCCCGTCAAAGGCGGCCTCCAGGGCCTGCAAATTCTGATGCATGTGGAAATCCCCTGTTCAGCGCCCTGGGGGTGGGGCCGGCGCGTATGGCTGTACGCGCCGGCCCCCGGTCGGGCGGTGACCGATCACCAGCGCTCTGATAGCCTTCAACGGCACAGCGGTGGTGATGGGGGGAGGTTCGCGATATTTCGCGTTCACGTCAAGAGGAAAATTCGCGTATTATCGCGAAGCCGGCTAACTAAGCCGTAACCCCAGACAGGAGAACAGTATGTCCGTGCGGATTGTTGCAGAAGGTGTGGGTGTGGAAATCCAGGATGTGGATAGCGGGCAGGTGTTGCCGTGGCCCAAGCTGGCGCGTGAACTGCGCGTTGTGATGGTGTCCGGTGCGCCGGCGCGGATCGAACTGGATGCGTATACGGATATCGTTTTGAAGGGCGATATCGAGGTGGCGATGAAGATCATCTGTCCGCGCACCTTCCGTATGCGGGTAGTTCGTTCAGTCGTGTTCGAGGATGGAGAAGTGTTTGACTACACGGTCCCTGGCGGTCCCATCGCCAAAAATGGTTTCAGGCTGTCAGCGTCGTCAGCAGTGCCTTTGCCTGATCAATGATCTTGGTGACCGGCAGGTTATTCATCAGTGACAGAATCGGGCCAATGGTACGAAGTGTGTCAAGTATTGTGCCTTTGTTGCCCGATTTCTGGGCCGTCTCCAGGGCCTGTGCCTGTCCGGTAATGACGGGTGCCTGGTGGGCCGGGGCCTGCCTTGCCAGGTCATGCAACGCGGATATCAGGGCCAGGATGGCGGCGTCCTGGCCCGTTCCATAGTGCGCAGTTTGCGTGCTACGGCTGCCTGCCTGCTGAATGATACCGTGAACGGTGCCGTAGACATTGACAGTGTTGGTCGTGGGTACCGGTGGCGGTGGTTGCCACGCCACGCGCGGCGCAATGTCGGAAGCCCTCGTAAGTCCGCTGCCCGATATGGATATCGTCTCAGACGGCGACCCAGTTCCGTGATAGCCCAGACTGAGCATTGCCCTGACCGCTTCGGCCAATTGCGCCTCAGTCAGTCGTAAGTCACGCATCAGGTCCGATGCATGGACCGAGTATCCGGGCTGTGTGGCGCCAAATTCAGCGATATAGACCAGGATGCGGTCAACGAGATGTCGGATGTCATCCTGGCGCATGCTGTGGGTTCCTTGTTCTCAGGCTGCGGGGCGCTTGACCTGTCGCCGGTTCTTGTCATGGAAAAGCACCGGGGCGGCCCATTCGACGCGCTGGTCCATGCGGGGTGGTGCGTTGATGGATTCCAGCGTCAGCACATCTGCGCGCGACCCAGGCTTTACCCGTTTGATCAGAGTCGGGCCGCCCACAACACGAACGATGCAGTCCTGATAGAGGCAGATATCGCGGTCAAAGGGCACGTCGCGGCGATAAATCAGGATGTCGCCCGGCCAATAGTCAGGAAACATACTATCGCCTTCCACCTCTACGGCGACTGCATCGGATGGGCACCCTGCCGGCATGTCGATTTCGTCATAAGGCCCGTCGCCAAACGGGAACACCTCTGATCCGGCCCCAACCTTGCCGACCAGTGGAATGCCGCCGGGCAAAAAGTCAGCAATCTTTTTTCCCACCGACGATGCCAGTTTCTCAAGCTGGGAAATCGTTATGCTCTTGGCGCGGCCCTTCAGGAAGTCGCGCAAGCCACCCTCGCTGACGCCTGACTGTATTGCCCAGGCGTTGACGGACAGGGTGGGGTTTGCGGCCAATTCCCGCTTGAGGCTGGCCCGAATGATGTCGGTGGCGTTCATATAGAACATATACCGCCACTCGCGTTATTCTGCGAATGCGTTAAATCGCGAATAAAGGTCTTGACGGCTTCGCGATATTTCGCGCATCCTGCCGCCATGCTGATCGACCAATCCATAGCGCGGGTCCGCGCATACCGGCAGGCCAAGGGATGGAGCGTCCTGCGGCTGGCCAAAGAGGCTGGGCTTGGGGAAAGCACCATCCGGCGGCTGGACAGCCCCGACTGGTGCCCGACCGCCGGCACCCTTCGCCAATTGGAAGCCGTCATCCCGGCGGATTTCACGCCGGTCGATCCGGTCGATCCGGTCGAACAGCCCGCAGACGCGGCATAGGAGGTAATCATGCTTATCCGATACTGGATCGGGCGGTTTCTGAATTGGTTGACGCTGCCGGCGCGCATGGAGCTGGCCCGAATTCTTCCGGGTGATCCGGATGCAGATGGGCGAAGCGACGATGCAGAAAACTGCATTCGTTTTGTAGAGGCGCGCCGGCACCGGGTCAGGGAAGCCGGATGAGTGTGTCTCGATTGAGGATGCGGTCCAGTGCCGACTTTGCGGCTTCTTTTGCCGCATCTGATGTCAGAGCGGGGACCGGGATTTCGTCGAGCTTCAGCTTGAGGCTGGTTGCCATTCCCTCCACCGCATTTGGCCATGCCGACGCTGAGTGACTTGGGGCTGCCAGTCGAATGGCAAGGGATGTCGCCATTTCCAGTGCCGCTAGTCGGCCTTCGAGTTCGGGTGTCATGGGGTTGCTCCATCGGTTGGGTGGTACCTCCGACGGTAGCAGGGGCGGCGATGGCGGCATAGTTCGTCATCGCCGTTCCCCCTGGTTTTCGCGGTCCAGGCGCAGCAGCAGTTGCGCCAGATCGCGGGTCGCGGGTGCGGCGCTGTTGGCCAGGGCCTGGGCCTGTTTCAGCAGGGTGGCCGGGTCGGGCGGTTGGGGGGTGGATCTGTCCATGCCTTCCCGTATAGCGCGCATTTCCCCCTGTTTCTTGTGATATCCAGAGTGGAATTCATCGCATGACCAAGGCACGCCATCCGTTATCGCTTGAACAGGGCCTGCATGAGGTTCTGGGCCTGCTGGGCACGCATGAGGCCAGCGCCGTGACGGGCAAGAGCGCCACGATCCTGCGCAACTGGGCCGATCCCGACAATGATGCCTATCGCCTGCCCATGGAGGCGGCGATGCAGCTGGACCGGGCCTGTATCCTGGCCGGGCATGACCGCGCGCCGTTGATGATGGTCTATCAGGCCATCATCGGGCGGGCACAGGCCGAACGGCATCGCCCGGCGGAACTGGCCCTGCGGCTGGTCGAGCTGGCGCAGCGGTTTGGCGAGGTGGCGGGCGAAATGCGGGCTGCCGTGTCAGTGCATGGCGATGGCGGGGCCGCCGTCACCGACCGCGAACTGGCGTCGGCGCTGGCCGATGTGGAGGCCATGAAGGCCGCCCTGGATGATCTGCAACGCGACCTGATCGCCGCGAATGGGCGGGGTGTGGGATGACGCAGAACGTCTCCACCGCCGTGATGCAGCGCCGGATCGAGGCGCCCGACAGTCTGGATTACTTCCCCACGCCGCCCTGGGGCACGCGCGCCCTGTTGGAGCGGGCGGACCCCCATGTTTTCGCGGGGCTGGATCAGTTGACCGTGTGGGAACCGGCCTGTGGTGAGGGGTGGATGGTGCGGCCCCTGGCGGAGCGGTTTGGGCGGGCGGTGGGCACCGACTGCCATGATTACGGGTCCGGGTTCGAGGTGCATGACTTCCTGATGCCGTACCTGCCGCCCGATCTGCAGGATGGGGCGGTGCATTGGGTGATCACCAACCCGCCCTTCAACGCCGCAGAACAGTTCGCGCGCCGCGCGCTGGAGATTGCCAGCGATGGGGTGGCGCTGCTGGTGCGGTCGGCCTGGCTGGAGGGGATCGGGCGATATGAGCGGCTGTTCCAGCCGCATCCGCCCACCCTGATCTGTCAGTTCGCCGAACGGCTGCCCATGGTGCGCGGACGGGTCGATCAAGAGGCGGCCAGTGCCACGGCCTATACCTGGATTGTCTGGCAGAAGGGGTGGAAGGGGGAGCCGATCTTCACCTGGATCCCGCCCTGCCGCCGGCAGTTGGAGCGCGCCACGGATTACCCGGCTGCGCCTGCCGCCGGATGTGACCCGGCTGCCCTTACATGGGACCCAGGGGGCGGGGGTACGATGTCCCTGTTTACAGATCACGCCAATGGGAGCGACGGAAATGACCGGGCTTGAGCAAATTCGCGGGTTCATGATCGCGCATAATGACGTTGCCGGCCTGCCGCTGGTGGATGTGGTGATCGTCCTGGCGGCACAGATGGGGGATGGCATGGCCCTGGCCGGGCTGATCGATCTGGCCGTCAATGCGGCGGCGATGTCGGGAGATGTCGCCCAGCAGGATCAGGTGATGGCGGCGATGGCCGTTGGCAGCCAGAACCTGCTGGGTGCGCGCCTTGCGCAGCGGCACGGCGGGCAATGCACGCTGGTGCCAAGCTGGACGGCAGATGCCGTCGGGAGGGCGTGATGGCCGCCCGATACGATGCCGACACCATTCGCCGGGTCAAGCTGGCGGCGCCGCTGGTCGATATTGTCGGGCGGCATGTCAAGCTGTCGCCAGAGGGAGACATCCGGCGCGGGCGCTGTCCCCTGCATATGGATATGCAGGGGCGGTTCCGGCTGGACCTGAAACAGCGGTCCTGGGAATGCGCGGGGTGTGAGGATCACGGGGACGTGCTGGATTTTGTTCAGCGCTATGACCGGGTGGATTTCATGCGGGCCGTGGCCATCGTGGCGGATGCCGGCGGGGTTGTGCTGCCGACGCTGCCCGGTATGGCGGCGCGGCCCGCTGGCCGGCTGCTGTGAGGGTGCCATGGGATGGGTCGCCCGCCGCCCCCGCGTGACGCGCCGTGCCACCGGTTCCAGGGTGGAGCCGGTGGCCGATGTGATGGTTGCCGCCTGTCAGTTTGTGGCCCTGCCGCACAACCGGGTGCGGGCGGACGATCTGCGCCGGGCGCTGGCGCGGGTGGAGCTTGGTTTATCGCCCAAGCTTGATCTGGTGATCGAGCGGGCGGCGGTGGCCCTGGATGGGCCCGACAATGCCGGTGCGCTGCGCAGCCTTCTGGTTGCGGCGCGGGATCTGGATGGGGTGCGGATTGCGCCCGGACAATCACGATGGTGGGACCAATGAAAACAGACCCGCTTACGCCGGATGAATTCGCCAAGTTTCGCGCTTTTGTCAGTGGACTTGGCAGAAAGCGTCTTTCCATTGATTTGGAGATGGGGGAAGCGCTGATCGCGCTATGCGATGAGATGCGGGCAGAAATTGTCCAGCATGAGGCCAATTTAGTGGCGGCGCAGGTTCGAGTTCTTATCCGCGTGGTAGAGGATATTGAGGCATCGGCCCGACTGCCGGTAGGTGGTGGTTACGCGGCGGGCAAGCGAGTAGCGGCTCGTCTATGTCGAGAAATCGCCGCTCAGGTCCAGCGGGAAGGTGCCGTATGAACGCCAACCCAGCGCCCGTTAGAGACCCGGTCTGTCAGGGTGGCACGATGCCCTATCTGCAATGGCACGCCATGGCCGAAAGATTGATCCGCAAGGGTGTGCGGCAACGGCTATGCGAGACGTGCGGCCTGTGGCGGTTCCCGCAAGAGCGGTGCGAGCGGTTCAAGCCCGCATCGCGGCGTTTGCTGGCAGAGATGAGAAAGCAGGTGCGACATGAACCGCGATGAACGACGCCTGCGGGCGGGATTGGCGGCCAATGTGGGGTGGCGGTCGGGGCTGGAGCTGGCTGTGCCGCCGCGCCTGTTCTACACCATTGTGGCCAGCTTCCTGGGCCATGGGCTGGCGGGGCCGGCGGAGCGGGACCTGTTCGATGCGGCGGCACCGGCCCTGCGCGATGCCGTCCATGGGGCGCTGGGTCCCCGGTTTAACGATGCCGGCAATGGCGGGTGGACGCCGCTGACCCTGCTGGGGGCTGTCAATGTGCATCTGCTGCTGCCGTTTGAAAGGCTGGGCCGGGCCACGGTGATCAGCGCCGTCACCCATTTCGTCACGCAGCTGGACCGCGATGACATTGTCGTGCTGCCCGAGTCCGGGCCGATCCGCGATGCCCTGGAACAGGTGGTTGGGGTGCTGAATGAATATCCCGACATTGCCGAGGGCGTGGACCATAGCGGGCGCAAGAACGCCCGGCGGTTGATGACGGCCTGCCAGGGCCTGGGCCTTTATGTGGCCAAGGCAGGGAGGGTGGCGGCATGAGCGGCCCGCGCAACCATTATTGCGAAGCGGCGGGATGCGACGCCTGGGGCAGCTTCGGCTTTCCCATCGCCAAGGGGATGGCACCCGTCTGGTATTGCGGGGCGCACCGCCAGCTGGGGATCGACCGCACGGCCAAGCCCGTGCTGGAGCCGGGGCCGGAACCTGTTCCGGTGACGCCAAAGCAGGGGAGCCTGCTTTGATGGCCGGGTTGGCGCGGGGTGATCCGGGTGAGCCGGCCAATGGAGTTGGCGTTGAACATGTGATCTGGGCTGCCTCTGCCGGGTTGACGCCGGGTGATGTGCTGACCGGGTTCAAGCTGCCGTTCCCGCTTAACGCGGGTGCGGATTGGGATTTCGTGCGCCGGTCGCTGGCCTGCCGCTGGCGGCGGCTGTCGGGCGCGAACGGGGAGTGGGACACCATGGGGAAGCCCGCCAATAAGAACCCCAGCACCGTCTGGTTCTGGGATGATCATGAGAATGATCCTGCGCTGCGGCTGGTGTCGCTGGCGGCACAGGGGCTGTGGATGCGCATGCAGTGCGTGGCCGCTCGGGCCAAGCCTGCCGGGTACATCGTGTTGGGACTGGAGCCGTGCACTGTTGATGATCTGCCGGGGCGTCTCGCGCCGCTGGTCGGTGTTGACAAGGAGACGGTGATGGATCTGATCCGGGAACTGCGGGAGGCGGGGGTTTTTAGCGTCACACGAAGCCGCATCGCCTATTCACGGCGCATGTTGAGGGCGGGAAACCTGTCGGAAGTGCGGGCCAAGGCGGGCCGGAACGGGGCCGCCGTAACCAACGGGCGGAAAAGGGATAATTCCGCTTTGCCGCAGCAAAATGACGGCAAGGAAGGCGGCAAGGGCGCGGCAAGTGGTACGCGTCTTCAATCTTCATTCTTCAATACCCCCTTAAATAGTCCCTTGGGACAGGAAGGGGAAAAAGGGCCGGAGACGCCCGCCGTCATTGCCGGTGTGACGGTCGAGGAATTGCGGGTGAAGGCCGCCGTGCTGATCCGGGGTGCGCCGGGGTCGGAGACGACGGCGCGGGGGCTTGGCGATGCGCTGATCCGGGAGATGGTGCGCCATGGTCTGCTGCCGCCCGAGGTGGCGCAGCGGTACGGGGTGAAGGTGCCCAAGGCGGCATAGGGCGGGCCATGGGTGAGCGGGTTATGGCTCGGCAGGCAGGTGCGGCGGGGCCGTTGTGAGAGGGAGGAAGCGATGCAGGACGTGACCATGGTCTGGCTATTGGACTGGGCCTATCGCGTGCAGTGCGTGCTGGAGGCGTCGGATCTGGGTTTGACCCAGGCAGAGCGGTTTGAGCGGGGCTTGGCCGGGCCTGCCTGTCCGCTGGGTGCGGGGCCGCGTGTGGATGGTGGGGCGCAGGGCGGGGCTGCGCGGTGCCATGGCGATGCGGAGGCGGTGCATGGGGCGGTGTGGACCAAGACGGCAGGCTTGGCGCGGTCGCTGGTGCTGCACCATGCCAGGACGGGCGGGGTTCCGGATTGGGTGCCTGGGGCCGAGGTGCGGCGGGTGGTGGTGCGCAAGGCCAATGGACGGCCTGAGATGGTGCGGGATGCGCATGGCAATGCCAAGGGGGTGAAGATGCGCGATGCCGTGTTTGTCGGGGTGGAGGATACGGGCCTGTGCCCCGATGGGCTGGCGCTGGCCCGCGATAGCTGGGCCTTGTGGGCGGCGGCGGTGCAGCGGCTGGCGCTGCATGACTGGCGTCTGTCGGAGTATCGGGTGGTGGGTTCTGGGGTGGTTCTGCGGCCCTGGGAAGGGGCCTCGCATCAAGCCGCTTGACAAAGTACGAGAAAAACTTGACCTTGTGCCCTGCGCGTAGTCCGCCCGCATTTGGTGGACAGGAAAGGCCCACGGCTCTGCCGGTGGGCCTTTTGCTTTTCCGGGGCTGGTGATGGGGTTGAAAACCGTGGGGCCAAGGCTGCATGCGGCGGGGCCGCGTGTGCGCGTGCCGCCCAAGGTGGTCGATCCCCACTACCAGTCCGATGATCACAAGGCATGGCGGGCGGCGGTGATCCGCCGGGCTGCTGGGGGCTGTCAGGGGCCGGGATGCGGCAAGACGGGCGTGCGTCTGTTCGCTGACCACATCCGTGAGCTGGCGGACGGCGGTGCGCCCTTCGACATCGCCAACGGGCAGGCGCTATGCGGCACCTGTCACACGATCAAGACGGCGCGGGCGCGGAAGGTACGGCAGCAGGGCTGCTGACCTGCCTAGCCCCGCGCAGGGCGCATGAATGCACCCCCGAACCCCTGCCATCGCGCAGGGGGGTAGGGGGGTGTCAATCCCTGGGCGGCGGAGGGGGCCTGACCGCACAGGGTGTCATGTGTGGAAAATTTTCTGGGTGGGCCAGAGAATTTTTTATTTTTCAGTGGGTTGGAGGAAGGCAGCGAGGCTGGAATGACAAGGTCAAAGAGGGCGTCGGCGGTTCTGCCGGCCAATCTGGATGGCAAGGTCAGTCCGCCGGCGGCTTTTACCGACCTGGAAAAGCGGGTTTGGCGTGAAGAGTTGGACAGCCTTCGGGCGCTGGGTTTTGTCGAGCCGGCGGACCTTGGCCTGTTCACTCTGTACTGCCAGGTCAAGGCGCGTCGCGACCGGCTGAAAGAAAAGCTGGGCGATGAGCTGACCTACACAACGGGAACCGGGTTTGAACGGTTAAAGGAGGAAGCAAAGGTCATGTTCCAGGCGGAAAAGCAGATGGCATCGTTGCAGAAGCAATTGGGCTTCGGCGCGGGCGCCCGTCTGCCCGCGCAGATCCGCCATCATAGCCGCCAGCGCGAGTTCGATTTCGTTGCCGCCCCGGTCGCAACAAAGGCGGAAGCGCCCGCCGGAAAGAAAGCCCAAGCCCAAGAGGCCGCGCATTCCGCCGGCCAGGGTACGGGCTGGGGAGCTGATCTGGCTTTCCGTGGGGCTATGGTCCAGTAATGTCGACGCCCTTCGGTTCCGCTGCCTTGAAATTTGCCGACGTTGATCCGGCATGGTCCACGGCGGTGCCTGACTGGGAACAGCGCATTTTGAACCAGCAGCCGCTGGTGCCCGAACTGCCGCTGTTCAAGGGTGAGGCGGATTACGCCGTGCGTGTCTTCAACCGGCTGCGCATTCCCGACTTGGCGGGCCGCCCGACCTTTGCGGAGGTTGGAGGCGAATGGTTTTTGGATATCGTCCGCGTGCTGTTTGGCAGTTATGACGCGGCGAACGACAATCGTCGCATCCAGGAAGTGTTCCTGCTGGTGCCGAAGAAGAATAGCAAGACGACGAACGGCGCCGGGATCATGGTGACCTGGCTGATCGTCAACCCGGTCCATAATGCAGAGGGGCTGTTGATCGCCCCCACAAAGACCATCGCGGAGCTGGCATTCACCCAGGCCAAGAACATGATCCGGGCGGATGCGGAGCTGGTGAAGCTGTTCCACATTCAGGACCATCTGCGGAAGATCACCCACAAGGTGTCCAACGCTGTTCTGCAAGTAAAGGCGGCGGACACCGACGCTATCACCGGGTCCAAGGCCCACGTCACGCTGATTGATGAGGTGCATGTGTTCGCCAGCCATCCGCGGGCAGCCGATGTCTTCCTGGAACTGCGCGGTGCCTTGACTGCGCGTCCCGGCGGCTTCCTGATGATGATCACCACACAGTCCAAGAAAGCGCCCGCCGGCGTGTTTAAGTCCGAGCTGGAGCGCGCCCGCGCTGTGCGTGATGGCAAGCTGAACCTGCCCTTGCTGGCCGTGCTGTACGAACTGCCCAAGGCCATGCAACAGCCGGCCAATACCAATACTCCGCCGGTCTGGCGCAATCCCGATACCTTCGCCTTGGTCAATCCCAACATGGGTCGCAGCGCCCGGCCGGAATTCCTGTTGCAGCAAATGCAGACGGCGGAACGAGAGGGGGTTGAGGCCCTGGCTCTGTTCGCCAGCCAGTATCTGAATGTCGAAATCGGTGTTGGCTTAAACACCGATGGCTGGTCTGGTGCCAAGTTCTGGGTGCAGCAGGCGCGGCCCTTGACCCTGGAGGACATGATTGACCGGTGTGAGGTGATCACGGTTGGCGGGGATGGTGGCGGCCTGGATGACTTGCTGGGCTTTGCGGCTGTCGGGCGGGAGCGGGACACCAAGAAATGGTTAGGTTGGGCCCATGCGCTGATTGGGCCACAGGGGTTTAAGCTGCGGGTGGAGAACCAGTCCACCTATCAAGACTTCATGACAGAGGGCACGCTGACCCTGGTGGAGGGCCTGCCCCATGACCTGGAATGGTTCCGCGATCATGTCGCCATGATCAAGGATGCTGGGCTGCTGGCCCAGGTCGGGCTGGACCCTGCCGGCATTGGCGGAATTGTCGATGCGCTGGCTGATATCGATGTGACCCAGGAAAACGGGCTGCTGACCGGTGTAGCCCAGGGCATCCGCCTCATGGCGGCGGCCAAGACGCTGGAACGCAAGCTGGTCGATGGCAGTTTCGAGCATGACGGGTCGAAGCTTATGGCCTGGTGTGTGGGCAATGCCCGCACCCGCCAGACCAGCACGGCGGTGATGATCGAGCGCAGCGCCAGCGGGTACGGAAAGATTGATCCGTTCATGGCCATGTTGAATGCCGCGCATCTAATGAGCGGCAATCCCACCGCAAAGACGGGCCGTTCCTTCTGGGATGTGGAGGCTGCGTGATGGGGTTTATCCGCAGCTATGTACAGCCGGTCGTTGATGCGCTGTGGCGCACCGGATCGGAGCGAAAGAACGATACACTGAAGATATGGCGCGAGCTTTATGGCGGGCGTGAAGCGATCAGCGGCATGCTGGTCAATGCCAATACCGCCCTGGAGGTGGCAACGGTGTTTGCCTGCGCGCGGGTCAAGGCCAACGGCATTGCCCAGGTGCCGTTGAAGCTGATGCGGGAGGGCGCGGGCGCGGGTGGCATGTCGTCGCGCCTGCCAGCCCGCGACAATGGCCTGTACAATTTGCTGCATCGCCGCCCCAACGATTGGCAGACCAGCTTTGAGTTCCGCCATACGGTTGAAATGCATCGGCAGGTGCTGGGCAATGCCTTCGTGTTTATCAACCGCGCTGGTGACGGGCGCATTCTGGAGCTGATCCAGTTGCAGCCGGGTCGCGTCGAGGTGAAACAGGAAAATGACTGGCGTCTGCGCTATTTTGTGACCGGTCTGGACGGCACCAAGAAGGAATTCCCGCCATCCGCCATCTGGCATCTGCGCGGTCCCAGTTGGGACGGTGTGATGGGTTTGGAGGTGGTGCGCAAGGCCAGGGAGGCTATTGGTCTGGCCATGGCAACCGAACAGGCCCACGCCCGATTGCATCGCAATGGCGTACAGACCAGCGGTCTTTATTCGGTTGATGGCCCGTTGGACAAGGACAGCCATGAGCGGCTGAAGACCTATGTCGAACAGCAGCATGCCGGTGTCGTGAACAGTTTTAAACCGTTTATCCTGGATCGTGGGGCCAAATGGACCCCGCTGGCCATGACCGGTGTAGACTCACAACACCTGGAAACGCGCAAGCATCAGATCGAGGAAATCTGCCGGTTCTTTAACATCTTCCCGCAGATGATCGGATACACCGACAAGACGGCAACGCACGCCAGCGCCGAACAGTTCTTCGGGGCGCATGTGGTGCATTGCCTGGGCCCGGAATTTGAGGCCTGGGAACAGTCGATGGATTGCAACCTGCTGTCAGATGGGGAACGGCAGCAGGGGCTTTACACGAAGTTCAGTGTCGCTGGCCTGCTGCGCGGCAGCACAAAGGACCGGGGCGATTTCTACACCAAACTTTACAGTATCGGCGCCCTGAACCCGAACGAGATCCGGGAACTGGAGGATCGCAATCCCTATGAGGGCGGCGACCAGTACCGTGTGCCCCTGAACATGGTTGATCCGGCGGCAGAAGCCACCGGCGACAACAACACCGATTCCCAGAAGGTCTGACGAACATGGATCGCGCTTCATTCAGCCTGCGGGATATCAAGCTCGCCGGTGACGCCACCGACATGGTCTTTTCAGGCTATGGCGCTGTCTTCAACAACATGGACAGCTATGGGGACATGATCGTTCCTGGCGCCTTCGCGGCGACGCTGGCAGAGGCGAAATCGACCGGTAACTGGCCGGCGATGCTGATGCAGCATGGCGGCTGGGGTATGGGCGCCGATGACATGACGCCGGTCGGGATCTGGACCGAGATGGCGGAGGATGGTATCGGCCTCAAGATGACAGGCAAGCTGGCCGACACGCCGCGAGGACGTGAGGCCTATGCCCTGTTGAAGATGGACCCACGTCCGGCAATCACCGGCCTGTCCATCGGCTATGTCGCCAAGACATTTGAGGCCCGCACCAAGCCGGAGGAACCGCGCCGGAAGCTGACCAAGATCGACCTTTATGAGGTCAGTCTTGTCACGTTCCCGGCCAACCCGAAGGCCCGGATCGAGGGCGTGAAATCGGCGGGCGGTATGACCGTCCGCGATGCGGAATCAGCCCTGCGGGATGCCGGGTTCAGCCGCACCGAAGCCAAGGCCATCGTTGCCCACGGCTTCAAAAGCATTGGCCAGCGGGATGCTGGCGATAACCCGACAGACGCATTGAAGCGCCTGGTCGCAACCCTCTCCCGCTGATGGAGCGCAAAATGGATTTCGACAGTGATTTTGAGGTCAAGGAAGCTGGCGGTGGTGATGATCTGCCGAAGGTGATCGACCAGCTGGGCCGCGCGTTCGAGGAGTTCAAGTCCAAGAACGACCAGGAACTGAAGGAACTGAAGTCCGGCATGCGGGCCGCGCCCGCCGACCTGAAGAAAGTCGAGGAGGCGCTGGACAAGCTCCAGGCCGCCAAGGATGCCATCGAGGCGAAAGCCGCTGCCCATCAGAAGGCTATGGATGATATGGAAAAGCGGTTTGGCCGCTTTGGTATCGGCCATAATGGCGGCCCGGAACTGGATATCGAGAAGGAGGCAAAGGCCTTCAACTTGCTGGCCAAGAGCCAGGCAGCCAAGCTTCAGCGTCCCGCGCCCAGCGACATGGACGCCAAGGCCTACGCCGAATATAAGGCGGGCTTCAATGTGTTCCTGCGTCGCGGTGAACAGGGTCTGGATGCCGATCAGCGCAAAGCCATGAGCATCGGCAGTGACCCGGATGGGGGTTATCTGGTCCAGGCCGATGTGACCGGGCGCATCGTTACCCGTATCTATGAACTGTCGCCCATGCGTCAGATTTGTTCAGTGCAGCCCATCAGCACCGATGCGCTTGAGGGCGTGAACGATCTGGATCAGGCCGGCGACATGGTCATGACCAGCGAACAGACGGGTCCGTCTACGACCAGCACTGCGCAGATTTCGAAATGGCGCATTCCTGTGTTTGAGGGTGCGGTGGAGCCCAAGGCCACGCAGCAGCTGCTGGAAGATGCCGCCGTTGATGTGGAGGCCTGGTTGGCCCGTAAGACCGGTGATCGTATCGCTCGGGGCCAGGGATACCGTTTCATCAACGGCAATGGCACGTCGGAACCCCGCGGGCTTTGCACCTATGACACCGTGGCGACGGGTGATGGCACTCGCGACTGGGGTAAGTTCGAGCATGTCCTTTCAGGCACCAATGGTGCCTTTGGCAGCAGCAATCCGGCGGATGTGCTGTTTGATCTGATCGGCGCCTTCAAGGATGCGTATCTGGGTAATGCCCGGTTCATGACGCGGCGTGAAGTCATCACGGCGGTGCGCAAGTTCAAGGAAACCACGACCGGCAATTATCTGTGGCAGCCGGGCCTTCAGGCGGGCCAGCCCCAGCAGCTGCTGAACTTCGGCGTCACCATCAACCAGGACATGCCGGCGCTGGCCACCGGATCGCTTTCTCTGGCCTTTGGTGACTTTGCCGAGGGTTATCAGATTGTGGATCGGCTGGGCCTGTCCACCATCCGCGACAACCTGACCCTGAAGCCCTTCGTGAAGTTCTACACCCGCTGCCGTTTCGGCGGCGGGGCGTTGAATTTCGAGGCGGTGAAGTTCCTGAAGTTCGCCGCCTGATGACCGACCATGACTGATGGCGCGGAAGCGCCGTCCGTTTGCCCTGAAAGGAGGGCTACATTATGCGTGACCAGCTGAACCATCTGCACCCGCTACCGGCCATCGTGCCGCAGGCGGCCCGCACTGATAACACCGCCATCGCATCGTCCATCATCGATGTGCGCGGCTACGGTGCCCTGACATTTGTCATCGTAACGGGCACCAATACCGACGCCAATGCGACCTTCGCCGTGACGATGGAGCATGGCGATGCGTCCAATCTGTCCGACACGGCGGCTGTCACGTCGGCGGACTTGGTTGGCACACTGGCCCTGGCCGGTTTCACCTTCTCTGACGATGGGGAGACCCGGAAGATCGGATATATCGGCAACAAGCGCTATGTGCGCCTGACCATCACGCCCAGCGGCAATGACAGTGGCAACATCTTCGTTGCGGCGGTCGCCATCCTGGGCAAGCCCGAACAGGCCCCGACCCCGAACCCGTCGGTCTGATCATGCTGACCCTGATCACGCCCGCCCCCGACCTTGGCCTGCTTTCCGCTGCGGAGTTGCGTGCGGCGGCGGGGCTGGCGTCCGGAGATACCAGCCGGGATGAGGAGCTGACCGCGCTGGGGTTGCGGGTGGCGGGCTTGATCACGGGCCACTGTCGGGTGGCGGCGGCTGGCGTGTCGCCGCCTACCCTGCGTGCCGAAACGGTGGAGGAGGTATGGCGGCTGACCCAGCCGGTCCGTCCCCTGATCCTCTCACGCCGTTTCGTGGCATCGATCACCAGCGCCAGCATCGCCGGCACGTCAGTTGATGGCAGCCTGCTGGAGCTGGATAGCGGTGCCGGCCTGCTAAATCGTCTGGACAGTACGGATCGGCGCTGCACGTGGCCGTGCGAGGATAAGATCGTGGTCCGATATGTCGCGGGCTTTGCCACGGTTCCAGATGCGCTGAAATCCTGCGCCATCGATCTGGTGCGCATGATGGACAGCGTGTCGGGCCGCGATCCCCTGCTGCGGGCGGAGCAGGTCGAGGGGGCGACGCGGCTGGAGTATCAGATTACGTCGGGCATGGCGATGGAGGGCGGGATTCCGAAGGACATCGCCGACCGGCTATCGCCTTACATGTCGATGCAGGTGGTCTGATGCGGCCAGCCGACGCCCTGGCCGCCCTGCACCGCAGCCTTGATGCTGCGGGTCAGCCGGTCACCCTGCGCCGGGAGGGATCGCCGGCGGTGGAGGTGGAGGTCGCGGCGATCTGGCGGGCTGCCGGATCCACAGACCTGACCACAGGCACCGCCCAGACGATGGGGCGATTGATCCTGTCGCCAGCCCATCTGGCGGCGGCGGGATATCCAGATGCCGGCAAGAAAGGGGATCGCGTGATGGTCGATGGCCGCACCCGCACCGTAGAGGAGGTGGCGGTACGGTCCTTTGGCGGTACGCGCGTGCGCGTGGAAATGGTGGTGAAGGGATGACAAGCCGGTTTGAGCAGGTCATTCGCCTGACCATCGCGCAGGTCCAGCCACCGGACGTGCAGAAGCTGCATGCGCAGCTGGCGCGTAAGGGATTGGCGGAGCATTTGGCACGGCTGCCGGCGGGTGCGCGGCCACAGGTGCGGACCATTGTCGACGGTCGCATCGGCGCGTCAGAAGACAGTGTCAAGCCTTACGGCCTGATCCGGTACGAGTTCACGCAGCTGGCAGAGGTCGCGCAGGCGGCCCTGGAAGCGGTGCGAGAGAGGGTGCCGCGCAAGAAAGGCACCTATCGCGACAGCTGGTTCATCATGGCCGACGGGGCCCGCGTGGCGCCCGATGCCATCCCACTTTCCGCGGATGAAGTCATCATCGTTTCGGATGAGCCCTATAGTCGCCGCTTGCTGGTTGGCAAGCGGGCCGATGGTCGGCCCTTCGTGCTGACCAACCTGCCGCCCGGCTTTGTTGAGTTGGCGCGGGAGGATGTGGCGCGGCGGTTTGGCAATCAGGTGCGGGCGCGGGTGCAGTTTATTGCGCTGAAAGGCGGGGCGACATTGACGAACCGCAACATGCGCACGTCACGCGACAATCTGGGTGGTCGAAGGAAGGATCGCAGCGGCGATGAAATCACCTATCCAGCCATCGTCATCCGGCGGCTGGTCTGATCATGGGCGATTTCTACAGTGCAGAGGATGCCATCATCGCACGGTTGATGGCGGGATGGACGGCCACGCCCATCGAACGGCTGCGCAAGACGCCAGACACGCCGTTCGACCCTGGTGAGGTTCTGGCCCCCTGGGTTCAGATTGAGGTGATCGGGGACAAGGAAACGCCTTACCCCGGCACACAGCCGCCGCGCGTGCGCATCGATGGCCTGATCATGCTGCACCTGATGGTGCCGGCGGGTGCGGCCACGGCCCGCGCCGATCTGGCGGCCATGCACCGAAATGCGCGGGCCTTGCTGTCGCATCGGCATTTCGACGGTGTCGTTGTTCACGGCCTGTCCAGCCATGGCGGCAGGCCGGCGACGGAAGACGGCAATTATCACGGTGTCACGGCAGTGGCGCCTTTCTTCTACATCGGTTGAGGAGGACCGGCAGCCATGAGCGGCCAGACGAACTATAATCGCTATGTTGCCATCAAGGCGCAGGCCGGTCTGGGCCAGACGGCCAGTGGCAGCGGCGCCATCATTCTGCCCGTGACGGGCGGCAAGGGGCAGGCCACGACCAGCGCCATTGCCAGCAATGAGGCCCGCCGCGACGGACAGTCCACGCGGGGCCGTCATGGCAGCCGCCGCACCCAGGGCCAGTATCCGGGCGAAGTGCGGATCGGGGCCCAGGATGAGATTGTGGCCGCCGTCATGCGTGCCTCTGGCTGGGCCGCCGCGACCACCGTCAGTAACGCCACCACAGGCTTTACGGCGGCGACCCTGGCGGTGTCCGGCGACACCGTCACCCTGACCAGCGCTGTCGGTAGCCTGTTGACCGTGGCCGGCGGCCCGAAGGTGGGCGATGCCGTGACCTGGGCCAGCGGCGTGGCCCTGGCCGACCGCAACCGCCCGCTGATTGTCACGGGCGTGTCGGCCAGCACCATCACCTTTTCCGAAACACTGACCACGGTGGCGGGGCCGGTTTCCACCTGGTCATTGAGCGTGGCATCCAAGGTGGTCAACCCCGATGCCGGCGCCCTGGTCACCACCTATTACACGGTGGAGGAGCATGAGATCAGCAATGACGGGTCGGAACTGTTTCCCGATGTGCGTTGGGGTCAGCTGCAGATCGGTATGCAGCCC
The DNA here is from genome assembly GCF_057809555.1 of Niveispirillum sp. FG156. NCBI lineage: Bacteria > Pseudomonadati > Pseudomonadota > Alphaproteobacteria > Rhodospirillales > Azospirillaceae > Niveispirillum > Niveispirillum sp. FG156. The sequence goes on from NZ_JBMDKE010000017.1 coordinate 45,993, forward strand.
AATGGCCTGCTGACGCTGAATTCCAGCTGGACCGGGACGGGCGCCATGCAGGCACTGGAAGGCTCCAGCGCCCCGCATTTCTCCAGCCCGACGGAACCGGCGGCCACGGCCCAGGCCGCCGCCATTGATTGCCGCCTGCTGGTCGGTGACACCGCCATCGATGTCAGCAGCCTGGATGTCACGGTCAGTATCCAGCTTTCCACCTATGATCAGGCAACCACCAAGGAAAGTCCTGGCGTGTTCGACGGTGCCATGACGGTCACCGTCAATTTCACCTGCCTGCGGTCTGATCTGTCCTTCGTGGTGGACAGTCTGGATGAAACCCCGCTGTCCCTGACGCTGCTGGCCCGGCCGGAGGATGGCACGCAGGGTTTCTGGGGTTTTCACATCCCCAACTTCACCATTCCGATCCCGGACAAGTCCGAGATTTCCAAGCAGGGCGGGCCCATGACCCAGACCATTTCCGTGCCCGCCGAACTGGTGGGCAAGGACAATGCCGGGGCCGGGCATGACGCCTGCACCATCAAGTTCTTCCGCTCCAACGCCTAACCGGCCCGCACGGCCATCATCGAGGATCATCATGACCAAGAACAACCCCGCTGTGGCCGATGCCACGCCGCCCGCCCTGTTCGATATCGGCCAGATCACGGCTGTCAATACCGGGACCCTGACCATTCTGCATCCCGTCACCGGGGCGGCCACGGGCTGGACCCTGACCATTGCCGGGCCGGAACATCCGGTGACGGAGGCCATCGCGGATGAGGTGTCGGCGGAAAACGACGCCCGCGCCCGCGCCCAGGAACAGGCCCGCGTCAATGGCAAGAAGTGGAAGGCCCCCGACGATGGCGAGGAACACCGCACCCGCACGCTGTCGCGCCTGGCGCGCCGCATTCTGGGCTGGACCCCCGTCACCTTCGATGGTCAGCCCTTCACCTATAGCGAGGCGAATGCCATTCGCCTGATGGATGAAGGCAAGTTCCAGCCCATCGCCAAGCAGGTGCTGGAGTTCCTGGGGGATGAGGCCAGTTTTACGAAACGCTCCGCGACGACTTAATCGCGTTCGCGGAGCATCATTTCCGCCTGTGGCGCCGCGATGAAAAGCAGCACACAGAGCGGGAAAAGCTGGAGGGGCTGATCAAACGGTCCCGCAACCCGGCCAAACGGGAGGCGTTGGAAGCGCAGCTGGCGGGGCCGCCCCCGCCAGCCGGTTCTATGACCATCTGGAACCGGTTTATCGACCTGTCATCGGGCCGGGGCGGTGGCTTCGGCCCCGCTCCCATCAGCTGGATGGATATCGCCGCCTGGCAAAGCCTGCGCCGCATCCGGTTGAGCGGATGGGAACTGGACCTGATCCGGGATCTGGACAGCGCCTATCTGCGGATCACGGGGGAGAAGGTGGAGGGGTAGGTCTGTGTTGACTCAAGCTAGATGTTTGATTTGATAATTCACCCAAAAATCGGGACGGGGTGGATTATGTTCAACTGGTTAAAGCAGCTTTTAGGTAGCTCAAAGAAAGGTACGGATCAGTCTGGTGATGTCGAAGGTATAACCGTGACGGTTATACCTTCGGTTGGTGTTGTCGGGGAATCAGCTGTGCGGGCACCAAATCTCTGGGAGCAGGCGCAAAAAAAAGCAGATTCAGCAGAAAGTGAAGTGAAGGCACCAGAGCGGTATAAAGGCGTACCAAGAAAAGCGTTGGTAGTGGATGTCGAAACAACCGGACTGAACAAAGATGACAGGATGGTGTCGTTTGCCGGCATCATTCTTCAAACGGAATCTCTCGAAAAGGACCTGTATGATATAAAATTTGTCCATTTCATTTTCGACCCGGGTTTCAAGGGTGGGGCCGAAGCGGAGCGGATACACGGATACAGTGACTGGTTTCTACGGCATCAGCCTTTCGCCGTTGAAGAGCTTGATGTGATTGAGGGCCTGATCAATGAGGCCGATGTCATCATTGCCCATAATGCGGCCTTTGACCTGGATTTCATCTCCAGGGACTTTGCCGCAGCGGGTCGTGAGATGCCGGTGAGGCCAGTATTCTGCACCATGCAGGCGTGGCGAGCGCGATATCCGGGCTTCCGCGCAAATCTGAATGCTGCTTGCCGACACATCGGCATATCGCGGCGGTCAGAGCGGCACGGAGCTTTGGAGGATGCCTGGCTGGCCTTGCAGGTGTATTTGCACCTGAATGCGCGGCGGCATGTGGCTATACCGGTTCCGCCGGAAATGCCCATGAAGTTCGCCAATGAACGGCCAGTGCCGCCGATGCCGGAAGGGCCACTGCCCCGCCGGAAGCGGCGGAAGAAGGTTCAAACGGGGGGTGGGAGGTAGCCTTTTTCGGTCAGCCAGGATTTCAGGATGCGTTCAACGAGGGATGACACGCTGCGATCATCATCCTTGGCGGCGCGGGTGAGCGCTTCCTTCACATCCACGGCCAGCGTAACGCTGGTCGGTTGGGCTTTCGGTGTCACTATTCCTCACTAGCTTATAGTTGACGGCTTAAAGTTAGTGCATCATAGTCGATTTCACTATCAGGTTAAAGGCCGATAGCGGCCGGACAGGGTGGTGCAACACCCGGTCCGGCCTGACCACAACGAACCTGTAGAGGAGGTCCGGCGATGGCTGACGGACTGAATAGCATAGCTTTGCCTGTGCCGACCATGGTGGCGGTACTGTTGGGAATGCCCAGGCAGGATGTTGAAGGGGCGGTAGAGGCGTTGATTGCGCATCTGGACGCTCTGGATGGTGACCCGGACATGGAAGCGGAAGAGGATTGTTGCGAGGCCCACGACGATGTCGGCACGGGCAGCGCACAGGCGCGCTTTCTGTCCAATGATTTCTGTCCGGGATCGGACGAGGATGCCGAAGAGGATAATCAGGATTGCTGTGTTGCCGGTGATGATTGCGGGGTTCCGCGCCGTCACCGGCCCCCGGTGCAGATCCTGGCCAGCCCGGATACGCCGGTAGGTGATGGAAAGTGGGTATTGCGCCTGCGCGATGGAAAGGTGGTGGTGCGATGAGCAACGTCATTCCGTTTGATTTCGAGGGTGGCAAGGTCCGCGTCATGATGCGCGGGGATGAACCCTGGTTCGTGCTGGCCGATGTCTGCCGCGTGCTGGAGATTGAGAACTCCCGTCACGCGGCTTCGCGGCTGGATGAGGACGAAAAGGATACCGTCGCTAATAACGACGGTATCGCGGCGGCCCAGGTCCAGAAGGTCACCATCATCAATGAGTCGGGACTTTACTCGCTGATCCTGACCAGCCGGAAGGAAGCGGCGAAGCGGTTCAAGAAATGGGTGACGGCGGAGGTTCTGCCGTCCATCCGCCGCACGGGCCGCTATGAAATACCGGTGACGGCCACGGCATCGGCTTCCGTGTCGGTGGCGGTGACGCCATCGGCGGTTTCGGCCCCGGTGACCAAGGATGTTCTGTCGTCGCGGGAGCGCAACAGTCAGATTGCGCTGGTCAAGCTGGTTAATGAGCTGTACGGGCCGGAAAAGGCGGCGGCCATCTATCGCACCACTCGCCTGCCTCAGGTGGAGGGGGTGGTGGCGCCGCCGGCGCTGGAGATTGCCGAAATGGATGGGCCGGGCTGTCTGGCCCATCTGTTGCGGACCAAGGTGGCGCGGTCGAACCTGACCATGGGGGATATGGTGCGGATCGCCCGGCGAGACGTGTTCACCCGTTCCCGCCTGTGTGCCACCGGCGTTTTGGTCAATCCCGACGGCTGGCCCGGACACATGGCCATCGCCAGTCAGCATCCAAGGCTGCAGTACGTATTCAGCGACACGCCCTGGATTGCCGACTGGCGGTCAGCCCTGATGACCCTGCCCAGTGCCACCACCAGCCCCGGTGTCATGGGGTTCGGCGGCACCAATAGCGGGGCCATCATCCTGCCGTGGGATGTGGTTGATCTGGTCCTGGGACAGCGGGAGGCGGCTTAGTTGTCGCGCGAAGTGAACTTGAAGTCCGGAGTAGTGCTAGTTGTTTCTGGTGCCACAAAGGTAGAAAATATCGCGCCTGTAGGAAGACAAAAACCGCCCACAATGATGTAGGAAAGTTTGATAAATAGCTGGTGCAAGTTGATGATTTTCCGGACAGATAGGCCGGCAACTTCTGTTTCATAGCCAGCATCTATGGACCACCCCATGGCGATTAGGATGCATCCCAAGGCAATGGTGGCCCATCCAAAGTAGCGCATGTCTGTCTCCGTTTCACAAAGGCACCACAGTCAAACTGTGGTGCCTTCTTTATTGGAGGGTCAAGTAGTGGTGCAAGCTGAAGCGGTAACAGCCATCAACTTTGACGGGGGTCCGGCACTGGCGGGCGCGGAGCAGGTAGAGAAAGCCGGTGAGCGGATTATCCGAACGGAGAATCAGGTTGTTGTCGCGACCGAGCGTGTCCAGAAGGCGCAGGCCGATACTGCGGCTGCGTACAGACGTTTGGAGCGGCAGTTGGACCCGCTGGCAGCCCGCCAGCAGGCGCTTGAACGTGGGATGAACCTGCTGAAACGCCAATTTGACCGCGGACGAATCGACGGAGATAGATATGCACAGATGCTTGGGTTGTTGAACCAGCGTTATGCGCAAATGGAGCCGGCGGTAGCAAAGATGGTGCCTGCTGTGTCACGTTTTGCCGCAGCTAATGAAGTGGCGGAGAAATCTTCGGGGCGGCTTGGTTCGACATTACAGCAAGCCGGATACCAAATCGGAGACGTTGCGACACAGGTTCTTGCTGGCGGAGATGCGTTTAAGGCGGCTGCGATGCAGTTTGGTCAATTCGCGGGAGCCTTTGGTCCGGCTGGCGCCATTACAGGAGCGTTGGTTACCATTGGCGCTGTGGTTTTCTCCATGATTGACCTGAAAAGCGCCACAGAGCAGGCAGCGGAAGCGCAGGACGCCTACACTAAGGCTATTGAGGCGTCCAACCCGTTGTTGAAGTCGGCTACCGATCTGGCGGACGCCAAGGCGGAGGCTGATCGAGCGTCGGCGATTGAAAACACGAAGTTGGCCCAAGCTGAATTGCTTAAACTTCGGACAATGCAACAAGTCGATTTGCGAACCGCACAGGCGCGTCTCGCGCTTGAAAGGCAGGCGGCGGCGTCTCCCGGACAAAACGCAGCTGCCCGAACCTTGCGAGAAGCGGAGAATGCTGCATCAGCGGTTGCGAAAGCTTTGAGTAGCACAGACACGCAGATTTCGGAATTGGCAAATAGACTTGGAGCTTTGAATACAGAGACTGATGAAACTTTTGCGGGGGCGCAGCGACGCTTTCGTAATGCGCAGAAGGAATTGGAAGAGGCCGTAACGAACAGTGACCGAATTCTAGCCGACGCCATCAACCGACAGCAGGAAGGGCTTCGCGTCACCGAAGCTGTCCGCACCACCTGGGAAAAATGGGCCGATGAGCAGGTCAAGCTGAACCAGTTGCTGGCCGCCGGCGCCATCAATGCCGAAACTTTCGCGCGGGCGATGGACAGTGCCAATCCCGTGATGAAGATGCAGGCCGACCTTCTGCGCATGGTGACCGACAGCAATGATAGCGGGATGGCGGCCATCACGCGGGATTTTGATATCCAGGTGCAGGCGGATTTCAAGGCGGCCCTGTCGAAGGGGGATGTGGGAGAGGCGCTGCGCAAGCCGCTGGTATCCGCGCTGGACCGGGCCGCGCTGTCGGCGGGGGATGCGTTCGGCAACATCTTTACCCGCATTCAGGCCGGTGATTGGGGTTCGGTGGCCGAAGGGGTGGGGATTTTCCAGGACCGCATGCGGGCGCTGGAGGAGCAGACGGGTTCGTCAAGTGCAGCCCTGGCCGAACTGGGCAAGGCCCTGCTGGACAGCGCCGAAGCGGGCAATGCCCTGGGCAATATGCTGGGCAGCCTGTTCGGGCGTTCGGCGGCGCAGAACGAGAATGCGCAGAAGGGCGGGGCCATCGGTGGCACCATCGGCAGTTTCATTCCGGGTGGCAAGGCGGCAGGGGCCTTCATCGGAAATGTGATCGGCGGCATGTTCGGCATGTCCAAGGCCGATGAGCGGGCGGCCAAGATGGCGGCGGAGGTGGTGGAGCTGTCGAAGGGCATGAATGCCTTCGTCCGGGCGGCATCGCCCCTGCGGGGATTGGCCGGGGAATTGTCGGCCCTGGATGATCAGTTTGCCCAGCTGCGGGCAGAGGCGATGCGGCTGAAACAGCCGGTGGAGGAACTGACCAAGAGTTACGAGATTCAACGGCGCAAGATTGCCGAGAGTTTCGGCCAGGGCGTCGATGACCTGATCGACCGGTTGACGGGCCGGCAGGCGCAGTCGGATTTTCGCGAACTGATGCGGGCGCAGGATCAGCGGATCAAGGATGCCCTGCTGGCCGAATATGACCTGGCCAAGGTGCGCCGGGTCAATGCCCTGGAGCTGGAGGAATTCTTCAGCACCCTGTCAGAGCGGCAGTTGGACGCGTTCGGCAGCCTTGTCACGGTGCTGGACCGGATCAAGGCGCGGGTGCGCGATCTGACCGCCACGGTCAATGACCAGCTGGATACACAGATGGATCTGGCCCGGCAGTTGGCGCAGCAGTCGCGCCAACAGGCCCAGGCCTACCGGCAGTTGGCGGCGTCTCTGCGTGAGCAGATCGCGGGCAATCTGACGGGCGACCTGTCGCCGCTGTCGCCCGGCGACCGGTACAGCGCGCTGTCCGGTGAGTTTGACCGGCTGTTGGCTGCTGCCATGGGCGGTGATCAGACCAGCGCGGACAAGATTGCCCAGGCGGGAACCAGCCTGCTGGAGGCGTCGAAGGCGATGAATGCCACCGGTCCGAACTATGTCAACGATTTCGACCGCGTCCAGAAGGCCCTGGCCCAGGTGGCCACCGTGGCGGATATCCGGGCCACGGCCCTGGACCGCATCGCCGATCTGGCTGATACCCAGGTGGTGATCCTGGAACGGATCCGCGATGTGCTGTCAACCGATCTGGGTAAGCCGACTGCTGACGCCATTGCCGCCGCGATTTCGGACGGCGTGCTGACCGTCCAGGAAATCGACAGCATCAACACCACGCTGGATGATCTGTATGGGCAGTTCTCGAATCTGCCAGGTGCATCGGCGCAGGCGGTAAAGCTGGCCATCGAGTCCATCCGCCCGCAACTGATCGCCGGCACCCTGACGGAGGAGCAGAAAGCGCAGTTGACGGGCGGGCAGGGCAAGATCGCCGAAGCTCTGAACACCTTCAAGGCGGACCAGCTGGAGCAGTATCGGCAGGCCCTGATTTCTGCCGGCAGTGCCATCACGTCGATCAGCAATTTCCTGTTGGACCCGAATGGCCGCATCCCCGCCGCCATTGAAAATGCGTTCAACGCCATCGATCTTGATCTGGCGTTGAGCGGCGCCATTGAGACGCTGTTCGCCGATGCTCTTGGCGGTGAAATCAGTTTCCCGCCCCTGGTTGTGCAGGCCGGGCAGACGATCAGCGATGCCGTGGGGAAATGGACCGCTGACGCGCTGTCCACCCGCATCAACAGCCAGTTCGGGACCGCCATCGCGGATTGGTTAACCAGTGCGGACCCGCGCACCCTGGTGGACCGGGTCAATGGCATTTTCCAGCGCGCTGTCGGCGGGGAACCGGACTGGCAATTGAGCCTGAAGGATCTGCTGGACGGACAATCACCGCTGGTCAGCAATCTGCAAATGTTGACCGTTGCCGTCACCAGCCTGACATCGGCTATGCGGTCGCAGCCGGCCAATGATAACGGCGCCCAGACGGCCTATGACAGCGCCATGCAGACTTATGTCACGGGCATTCAGCGAGCCGCGACCCAGGCGGCACAGACGGTGTCGACCATCCCGTTTGATGATCGCAGCGGCAGCCACAATAACCGCAGCAACCTGTTTGTCGATGCCGCGACGGGCGCCACCATGTCCGCCGGCGGCAACAAGGAAAATGACAGCAGCCGTCAGCGCGCGGCCCAGCTGGCGTCGGGTTTGTATCAGCTGGGTCAGCAGATCCAGGCCTTGGCCGGCGGAACGCTGCCGCAGTTCCAGGTACAGGCCAGCGAGGAGAAAAGCGGTTACAGCATCGGGGCGCTGAACCGGCTGAATACGTTCGGCGGCAATGATTATGAAGCCATTGCCCGCAACTTTGTCTCCGATGCGGTCAGCGCGCTACAGGGCGGAAATGCGGCGGCCATCGATATCCTGAAGGCCACGGATTGGAGCAACCTGACCCGTGGGTTCAGCGAGGCGGCTGCCAGCATCTATCAGCTGCTTCACCCCCGGCCCATGGCCAATGGCGGTGTGGTCACCGGCGGGATTCCAGGGCGCGATAGCGTGCCCTTGCTGGCCATGCCGGGTGAACGTCTTTTCTCGGTCCCGCATAGCGTGATGCTGGAGACGATCTATCGGCAGGCGGCGCGGGCAAGCCAGGGTCAGCCGGCCAGCGATCCGGCGCAGTTGGCGGAACTGCGGGCCATCCGGCAAGAGATGGCGGCGGGGCGGGAGCGGGAGGCGCAGGGGCGGGTCATGATTGCCGATCTGACGGCCCGTCTGGTCAAGTCCAATGAGCAGCTGGCCAAGCTGGCCCGCACCGAAAAGGCGGGGGGTCGGTGATGGGGGCTGCCTTTGATGCGCTGATCACCGATCCGGCATCCATCCGCGATTATCTGGTGACGGCGCAGCCCTATGCCATCGTGCGGGCCAGCATGGCGCAGCAGGCGGCGGGTAACCGGCTGCTGGCGGCGGCGGGGACGTTCACGGTGCTGCGGGTGGGGGATGCGCTGACCCTAACGCGCCCGGCCCTGGCCGATGTGTCGGTGACCATCGCGGATCTGGCGCAGGATGGGTCCTGGGTGGCGGTGACGGGTGTGACCCTGACCGATGTGGCGGCAGCGGGCCTGGAGCTGACGGGGTTGGTCACCCGCTACTGGTCGGTGCATGGCTATAATAGCAGCCCCGCTGACAGCCCCGCCAATGTGCATTATGAGGGCCGGGTGCAGAACGCTTTGCGCTTTACCCGCAGCATGTATGGCGGCGCGCGCATTGGCGGGCGGTCGATCCCCGGTTTTGGCGATATCGCGCTGAACAATCGCGACGGTGCCTGCGACGGTTTCGGGGAATGGGGGTGGGATGGCCGGCGCATCACGGTCGAGCTGGGCGGGGAGGATTTCGCGCGGGCCGATTTTGGCACCATTTTTGTCGGGATCACCGATGGCTGCACCCTGGATGACGGGACCTTCAGCATCGCCGTCAAGGACCTGACCAAGCTGCTGGATCAGGATCTGTACAGCCCGCGCTATCGCGGGACGGGCGGGTTTGAGGGGGGCATTGACCTGCGCGATCAGGCCAAGCCCATCTGCATTGGTAAAAGCTTGAATGTGGAGCTGGTGCCGCTTGGCATCGTGAATGGCCGCTTCACATTCCAGTTTCACGCCGGCGGGGCCGTCCATGCCTATGACAGCGGCTGGCATGTGGTGCGGGACCGGGGCGTGCCCCTGACCTATGTCGCGGCCAATCCGGCGGCGGGGCAATGGACCCTGGATGCCGCCAATGGTGCCGTGATTGTCGGGGGCGATGAACCCAGGCTGCTGACCGCCGATGTCATCGGCAGTGTCGATGCGCCGGCAGAGCCATCGGCGGCACGGGCCATGGAGTATCTGGCGACGCGGCGTCTGGTGCTGGACAGTGCCGTCAGCCTATCCAGCCTGACCATCGGGACCGGCAGCCGCACCCTGGCCCTACGGGACACGATGCCCATTGGGGTGGGCGGTTACGCGCTGATCGCCGCCACGACGGCGCCCGACAGCAGCTGGATGTTCGGGGAGGTTACCGGATGGGCGGCGGGGGTGCTGACCGTCACCGTGACGGCGGCGGCGGGGGTTGGGACCTTTGCCGACTGGACCGTGACCAAGATCGGTCTGTTGCCGGCGGAGATTGCCACCGCCGGCGGCGGCGATGTCTTTGATGCGCTGCATGCGATCAACCCGGCGGCTGTGCAGGTGTATCTGCGCGATGGTGGCAACGCGCTGGATGTGCTGGACGAAATCGCCAACAGCATTGGGGCCTGGTACGGGTTCAGCCGCGCGGGCCTGTTTGATGCCGGGCGGCTGGAGGCGCCGGCGGGCGCGCCGATTCTGGCCATTGACGGCGATAATCTGCTGGATGGTTTCGCGCGGGAGGAGGCGCGGGCGCCCGTCTGGCGCATGTCGGTGGGGTTTGCCCGTAACTGGCGGGTCATGGCCGTCGATGATCTGGCCGATAGCGTCCGCCGCAATGCCGTGGCCAATGGCACCTTCGACAGTGACACCGTCTGGGCCAAGGGCACGGGGTGGAGCGTTGCTGGCGGGACGGCCAGTGCCGCTGCCGGCTCTGCCTCTGACCTGACGCAATCCATCACTCTGGATGTCGGGCAGGATTACATCCTGACCGCCGATGTCTCCCGGTCGGCGGGGGCACTGACCTTCAAGGTGGGTGCCCTGACCCTGGGGGCGGTGTCGGCCAGCGGGACGGTTGAATATGTGTTCACGGCGACGGCGGCCACGCCCGTCCTGACCCTGGCCAAGGATGCGGCATTTGCCGGATCGCTGGACAATATCGCCATCACAACGGCGCAGCTGCGGTTTTTCCAGTCGGCGTACCGGTACCCGGTCGCGTCGGCCAATGGCCGGGTGCGCAGCCTTTATGGTCAACGGGCCGCCGCAGACCGCCTGGATACGCTGCTGCTGTCTGAGGCGGATGCGCTGGCCGAACAGCAGCGACAGATGGACCTGCATGGCGTGCCGCGCGCGGTTTTCACGGCGCCCGCCAAGACGGAACCCTTTGCCGTGGAGATTGGACAGGCCGTCAGCCTGACCGATGGTCGTTTCGGCCTTTCCGGCGGGCGCCTGATGCGCGTGCTGGGGATTGATGAAGATGCGGGCGACAACCGCGTGACCCTGACGCTCTGGGGGTAAAATGCCATTGGATGGAATGACCGGACGCGCACGCAATGTCGTGATCGCGAACAATGATTTTGCGACCAAGGACGGCGCAGTCCTGACCAGCCCGACCAGCTTTGTCGCGGGCATGGGCCTGTCCAATATCCTGAATGACCGGCTGAAAATGGTCTGCCGCACCATCGGCAACAGCGTGATCCTGGATCTGGATATGGGTTATCCCGTGCCGGTCAGCCTGATCATGATGTTGGGCCATAATTTTACGGCGGCGGCCCGGTGGCGCATTCGCGGCGCGCGGGCCCGCAGCGGTGCGGCCAGTGATGCCGGTGGGTATAGTTTCGCCCTGGCTGATACGGTCTATGACACGCGCAGCATCCTGGCCAGCGGTACCGCGCGCGGGGCCTATAGCTGGACCAGCACCATGCTTGACCATGATTTGACCAGCGGGACCCTGCCGGCTGGTCTCAGTCTCAGCCGGGCCAGCACGGCGACATATTCTGACTATACCGGCACGATGCGGACGGCGGCATCCGGTGAGGCGCGGTTTGATTATGACCCGGTGACCAAGACGGCGCGCGGACTGCTGGTAGAGCCGGCGGCGACGAACCAGGTGTTACGCTCGGAGCAGTTTGACAATGCTTTGTGGACAAAAATACAGGCTTTGGTCACGCCTAGCGCAGGCTTGTCTCCGGCGGGAACAAATTCTGCCCAGAAAGTAATCGAAGCGTCGGCATCAGGTATTCATCTCGCGTTGCAGACTACAGGGATGGTCGGCAATATCGTAGTCACAGGTTCTTGCTACTTTAAAGCCGCTGAGAGGTCCCGTGTTCGGTTGGCAATAGTCGATGCCGGCACGGGAGCTAGCTTTATTCAGGCGGATTATGATTTAGTAACTTTAAACACGGCGGCAGCCAACGCAGGAACGGCATCGGGGGCGACGGCGCGCATCCAGAATGTAGGTCTCGGATGGTTTAGATGCACGGTGAGTGGCATCCCAAGCACAACAGGTAATGCCCTTAGATTTGATATGTACCTGCTTGATAACGCCGGCAGCAACTCTTATGCAGGCGACGGTACGTCTGGGCTTTTCGCCTGGGGTGCGCAACTCGAAGCCGGATCGGCTCCCACCAGCTACATCCCTACTGCCGGCACTACAGCGACCCGCGCGGCGGATGTTCCCGCGATGCCGACCAGCGCGCTGCCGTCGTTCAACGCGGCGGGCGGGACGATCATCGCGTCGGTGAATTTTCCGTTTCAGGGCGGCTCTTTCTTCCCCTACATGGTGGCGTTGCTGGGCTCAAATCCCAACACAGATATCATCGGCCTACACACGCGTCTGTCTGGCGTCGGTGGCGCAGTCGGTGGGTTTGAGGCCGCTATTGTGGCTGGAGGGACGGCATCGTTTGCCGAGACTATCGCTGTAAGTATTCCCGGCACATGGACTGGCGGCATAGCTTACGACAACACAATGGCCATTGCTGGTGCCAATGGCACGCTTACGTCCGCGGATGTCACTATAACGCTGCCAACGGTGACGACATTGGCATTCTGCCCATCGGCTAGATTCCAGCCGCAGTCATCTGCATGGATCAGCCGCTTTACCTACATCGCTAGCCGGGTCAGCAACGCCGACCTCCAGACCCTGACCAATCCGGCTACCTCTGCCGCGACCCGCGCCGCGACGCTGGCGGTCTATGCCGGCACCGAATCTATCCAGCCCATTACCCTGGGGGCAGGCTCCAAGACTGTCTATGTCGATGATCAGGACATGCGGTTTTATGCGGGTGTCCGCGTCCGGCTGTCCATCGACAGCAGCAATTACATGGTCGGGACCGTCGCATCCTATGACCGGCCATCGCGCCGGCTGGTCGTGTCTATCGGGTCGGTTGTCGGGTCTGGATCGGCGGCGACGGTCACCATCAGCCGCGAGGCAGCAGACCTGGCCGTCTGGCCGGCGGTGGAGCCTTTTGGCCTGACCTATTGGGGTGATTTCCGATGGGGCGGGCAGATCGACCTGCTGGGAGAGGGGTATCAACCGCCGGGCGTGCATATGCCGGGGTTGGCCAATGGTGATGGTCAGCCCATCTATGCCCGCTATCTGAAGATCGAGGTGCAGGATAGCAGCCTGTCCTGGCTGGATATCGGGCGGCTCGTGGTTGCGGCGGCCTATCAGCCGACCATCAATATGGCCTGGGACTGGCGCGTCAGTTGGGTTGACCCGTCGCAGCGGGAGCGGTCACGCGGCGGGCAGCTTTATGTCGATGGCCGCAAGCAATGGCGGGTGGCCTCGCTCCAGCTGGCCAATGTCGGGCGCGATGAGCTGTTGAGCCAGGTCTATGAGCTGCGCCGCGCCGTTGGCGTGCGCAAGCCCTTTGCCCTGATCCTGGACCCTACCGACCCGGCCAACCTGCACCGGCTGACCATTTGGGGATCCATCCCTGACCAGACCATGGATTTTTCAAACCCCCAGTACGGCGATTACCGCGCCGCACTGACCGTGGAGGAGCATTTCTGATGCCAACGCTAAATGGCAATAATTACGATAGCGCTTCATTCCAGGGGCAGGCCTATGCCTCCGAAGATGGCGGCTTTGTACCGGCGCTTGACGATGCCGTCGCCCACTTTCGCGGCATTTACCGGGCATATAGCGCCACCAGCCTGACCATTGGTAACGGGACCAAATCGCTGATGGTCGATAAGGATCGGCCCCTTTTCGCGGGCTTTTGGGTCCGGATCGAAAGCGAGGCGAACAGCGGCAATTACATGGAGGGGACGGTCACCAGCTATAATGCCGACACCGGCGCCTTGGTGGTGAGCGTCGCTGTCGGCGATACCGGCGGAACGGGGACGCTATCGGCCTGGAACGTCCTTTCGATGGGAAAACGCGGGGCGACGGGGAACGCCGCCACATCGGCGACGGAAGCCAATCAAGGCGTGGTCGAGCTGGCCAGCCGGGCGGAGGTGGCCGCGCGGGCAGATGCATTGCGCGTCGTGGTGCCGGCCTACCTGGACCTCCGCGACCGCAGTGCCAGGACCAGCAACACCATTCTTGGTGTCGCGGATCGTGGCCATTTCATCGACATTGCCAGCGGCACGTTCACCCAGACCATCACGGCGGCGGCGACCATGGGGGCCGGATGGTGGTGCCGTCTGCGCAATAGCGGAACGGGCGACATCACCATTGACCCCAACGGGTCGGAGACCATTGACGGCCTGACCAGCTTCGTCATGTATCCCGGTGAGTGCCGGGACATTTTCTGCGACGGCACCAGCTTTTTCAGCGTGGTGGTGTCCCCGTTCCGCAAGGTCTTTGCGAGCAGCGCGACATGGACCAAGCCGCCCGGATATCTGGCGTTCGATGTGGACGGCCTGCCCGGCGGCGGCGGTGGTGGCGGCGGCGGGCGCCGGTCGACCGGCAACAGTGCGATGGGCGGCGGCGGCGGCGGCGGCGGCGTTCGTCGGCGGCTCCGGCTGCTGGCGTCGGCCCTGACCGCCACGGTTTCGGTCACCATTGGAGCGGGCGGGGCCGGCGGAACCAATGCTGCGGATAGCGGCAACGGTGGTGATGGCGGAACCGGTGGAAACACCTCATTCGGGTCGTACCTGACCGCCTATGGTGGGGCTGGTGGTACGGGCGGCGGTGGCACCACCGGCGGCAACGGCGGTGGCGGCGGCAGTGACCTTGCGGCAGGCAGTGGCACATCTGCCGGCGCCCCCATGGTTTCCGGTTCACCGTTCGCCGGTGGCACTGGCGGCACGTCAGGCGGCACGAAAACAGGCTCTCCTTCGACCTTTGGCGGTGGCGGTGGCGGCGCCACGGCGGAACTCTCCGATGCTGGCAATGGCGGCGGCAGCTTGGAAGGTGGTGCCGGCGGTGGCGCCGGTGGTGCGCTGACCAGCGGTTCTACCCCGCGCCTGGGCGGTGTCGGCGGATCGCAGACTGCAACCAGCGGCGGGGGTGGCACCAGTACCAATGCCGCTGCTGGCGGGGGCGGTGGCGACTATCAGGGCGGCGGTGGCGGCACGCCCGGTGCTGGCTTTGCGCCCAATGTCGGGGGCGCAGGTGGCAAGGGCGCTGGTGGCGGCGGCGGTAGCGCGGCCCGCGATGGTACCGGCGGTTCCACGGCTGGCGGTGCAGGCGGTAACGGTGAACTCGTTGTGATCGGGGTGGTGTGATGATCGAGCTGAACAATTACGCGCGCATCGAAAACGGCCTCGTGGCCGAAACCATTGCCGCCGCTGCCCCACCGCCGGAGGGCGAGTGGATTGCGTGCGCCGGCGATGTTGAGGCCGGATGGCTATTCGATGGCCAGGATTTCTATGCCCCGCCACCACCGCCGGAGGTTCCGGGCCTTTACGCCGAGCTGGTTGACAGCGTCGTCACCAACCGCGTCGTGGCCGCCCCCAGCGTCGCTGCGGAGCGTGGCTGGGAAGCTATCGGCGATGACGTACAGATCGGCTGGGTGCGGGATGGGGATGGGTTTATCCCACCCCCGCCACCCGTGCCGGTGCCCGTGCCAAGCCTGAAAAAGATGACGTTCCTGGGCCTGTTGGTGTCGGTGCTTGGTGAGGCCAGGTCGATTGCCATCCTGTCGAATGGCCCGCTTCTGCTGGTATTCGCGGGGGCGGAAAAGATCGACTATGTCGATGTCTTTGTCGGCATTGATGGCGACCCGGCGCAACCCAGTTACACGGCGCAGCTGCTGGCGGTGGAAGCCGTCACGGAGGCCGAAGTGGCGGCCCTGCTGGCGGCCTGGCCTGTCATCTGATCGTCCCGGACGATTGGGGGCGACAATGTCTATGTGGCATTTGCTGGCCTGGCGGATTGGCCAGGGCGGGTCCTTGCTGTCCTGCGCCCTGAATGTCCTGATCGGGACGGGCCATCGCAAGCTGACCTTGTCGGCGGGCACATGGCAGTTGCACCGACAGGGGGCGCGGCGGGCGCGGCTGTTGCTGCCCCTGATCGAGGGGATCAACCGGTTTTTCACACGGCCCGACCATTGCCGGCGGGCCTGGATCAAACACATCCCCATCCTGGTGATGGAGGGTATCGATATTGGCGATGGGAGCGGGGGATAATGAGCAATCAGGACAAGGATGCCCTGACGGTGGGGGCGCGCGGGGTTTTCATCCCCACGGCCTTCGTGCTGCTGGTGGGCGGGGGTATCTGGTATGCGGCCATTCAGCACGCAGCGGTGCAGGCCCTGACAGTCAAGGTTACGGCTCTTGAGGTGCGTGTGGAGCAGCGTACCGAGACCGAACTGCTGATCGACAAGCGGCTGGCGCGGGTGGAGATCCTGTTGGAGACAATCGCCGCCCGATTGCCGCGCGATGATGCCCGGCCGGGCGGCCCCCGCTAAGGCCATCACACCATCACGACATTGACCAGCCCGGCCTTCGTGCCGGGCTTTTTCATGGGGGATTGTCATGATCACGACGGCATTGCTGGCGGCTCTGGTGCCGACCACACGGCCCGGTATCCTGGCCAGTTTCGCCCCGCCGCTGGAGGCGGCGTGCGAACGCTTTGACATTGGCACGCCGGCGCGCAAGGCGATGTTCCTGGCGCAGGTGGCCCACGAAAGCGGCGGCTTCAGCCGGCTTTCGGAAAGCCTGAATTACGCGGCGGACAAGCTGGTGCCGACCTTCGGTGCGTCGCGGATCAGCGAGGCGGATGCCGCGCGCCTGGGTCGTACGCCCACCCGGCCCGCCGATCCGGCAGCCATCGCCAACATCGTCTATGGCGGGGAGTTTGGCCGTGTGCAGTTGGGTAATGTCCAGCCGGGCGACGGCTGGCGTTATCGCGGGCGGGGCCTGATCCAACTGACGGGCCGTGCCGCCTATCAGCGGGCGGGGGCTGCACTTGGCCTGGACCTGATCGGACAGCCTGACCTGTTGCTCAACCCTGACTATGCGGCCCTGTCGGCGGCGTGGTTCTGGGATTGGAAAGGCTGCAATCGCTTTGCCGATACGGGTGAGCTGACGGCCTGCACCCGCAAGATCAATGGCGGCGTGATGGGGATCGATGATCGCCGCGCCCTGTGGGTGATGGCCTGCAAGCTGCTGGGGGTGTGAGATGCTGGGCAAGATACTGACGGGCCTGATCGGCGGTGGTGCCCAGGCGGTGGCCACGGCCATCACGCCCTTTACCGGCGACAAGGTGCAGGATGAGGCCAGCCGGCACGCGGAGATGCTGGCCCGGTTTCAGCAGTACGGGGCGGAGTTTGCCGACCGCCAGAACCGCACCTGGTGGGACAGCTTCATTGATGGTCTGAACCGGCTGCCGCGCCCGGCCATGGCGCTGGGGGTGATTGGCATTTTCGTGTGGGCGTCCATCGATCCGGTTGGGTTCGCGGCGGCGGCCCAGGCCTGGGCCCTGATCCCGGATGAAATGTGGGTCGTGCTGGGCGCTGTCGTCGCGTTTTTCTTCGGCGACCGAACCTTGTTGGCGGCACGGCGTGGCAGGGGTCCGACAGTAGAGCAGGTGCGGGCGGTCATAGCCACGCGGGCGGAGATACAGGCGATGCAGCCAGCGCCTCCGTTGCCACCGGCACCGCCGCCGGCGCCCATGGATGACGCGCAGTATCAGGCGGAGATGGCCGCCACGGGGCGGCCACTATCGGATGAGGCCATTAGGGAATGGAACCGGCGACACGCCGCAGACAAGCGGTGATGCTCTAGCGGTGATGTGCGTCTGCTGCCGCAGCAGTACCGGGCGTTGCGCCCCGAGGTGACAGGATCAGCTTACAATCCCTGGGTAGCCCCTCCCAGATCAGCCGGAGCGTGGTGGCGTGTGCAGCCGCCGAAGGCCAGCCCAGGGACTTTGCTTCTTGATCGTCGGCGCAAAAACCGAGTTCAATTTCGCCCGGTCCATGCGTAGCCACCTGGATCGCGATCACCTTTAGAGCTTCGTCAGCGGCCTTCTGCTGACGAAGATAGAGGTTCCTGAGATCGGCAATCCATCCTGCCGGCACGTGCATTTTGTGTGGCCGGTTGAGAGCATCCTTCACTGTTTGTGTGGACACGCCGAGAAAGGCCGCCGCCTGTGGGGAGGAAAACCCGCAGGCGGCCATCGCCAGGTGAAGGGGAGTCATTCTTCCTCGCTTTCGACGTTCGCGACCATCGCATCATATTCGGTGTCGGTGGCCGCCACGGCGCCGTGCCAAGCTTGCCCCACGATCTTTTCCCGGAGCTGGTCCAGCGTCGGCGCAAACAGCAGGGTTGGGAGCAGCCGACCGGTGCCGCCATAGCTGTTCTGCGAACGCTCGGAGATATGGACCGTCTGCACCCCACCCTCGCGGCGGAACTTGAACAGGTAGCCGTCCTCACCCAACAGGGTCTCAGCGGCATCGCGCAGAGAAAGCCCCCGACCGGAAATGTTGGACAGGTTGCCCTCGGAGTAAACGGTATAGGTGACCTTGCTCATTTCGGCGCTCCCGACTTGCCGCTGGCCATCCCTGCGGCGAATAAACAAACGATACCCTACGTTCCGTAGGGTTGCAATAGATATTTGTGAATGCGACACGGGCTTGCTTCGTCTAAATGTTCTTATTGTGTTCTCATTATGGAGCCGCGCATCGACCATTCACGGCTAGTCGGCACCCTGGGTGACCTGATCCAGCGAGAGATAGACCTTTGCATGTTCTGTCAGGTCTGCGACGACTCGCGGCTATGGGCTTTTGATTGGCTGGATCGGGACGAAGGAGGGGCTGGCTAGCCTCATTGGTGGGACACAAACAGCAAAAAGCATAATGAAATCATATGGCTTTTTTGCGTCCCACATTTAACTAATGCATTGAAAAATATGAATGTTTATGGTCCCACCGGAATCACCATCCCGAAGTAAATTTAGTCTGTCACGAAAAGGCCCGGGCGTTGTTCCGGGTCTTTCGTTTTTCCGATGTTTCCATCATCGGTGGAAAAATCCGTTCCCTGCCCAAAGGATATAAGCAGGCGATTGCGCGTTATGCGTGTCGCCTACATACTATGCTGTGTGGAAAGCCATCCACCAGTGGCGGCGACGGGCGATTCCGGCGTCGGCGGGGTTCCGGTCGTGTTTCCACTTCTCTTGTGCACGGAACACGCCTGTGTTGAGCCCTTGGTACCGTATCCAGGACGATGAAACGATACGGGCCGCCCAATCGGCGGCCTTTGTGCGGCAATTGCCCATGATTATCTTGGGGAACTTGCTGGGCGCCTGGATCGGTGCCGTCGTCCTTTGGCATGATTTCTCGCTTCTGGCCCTGATGCCCCTTCTGGTGGGCGTACCCTTGTTGATGCTGCCGGCCATCAAGGGGCTATTGCGCAGTCGGGGACGGCGTCCGCCACGCACGGCTTCCCGCCGCCGCATCCGTACCATCATCATCAGTTCCAGCATCATGGGCCTCTATTGGGGCGGCATGATGCTGTTCTACCTGTCCAATGCCGCGCTGGAGGCAAAGGCGCTGCTGCTGGGTGGCTGCGCCTTCCTGGCGGTCGGCGCGAACGCGGCTCTGTCTGTAGTGCCACAGGCCTGTGTCGCCTATGCCGGCCCCATGATGGCGGCTGCCATCGTGATGAGCATTTCCGACCGCAGCGACCCGATCTGGTTGGGCATGTCCCTGCTGATGCTGCTGATGACCATGGGGCAGATCCTGTTCTTGCGCGGCAACTGGGAAGGGTTTCGCACCCTGCGCTGGGGAGAGGAACGGATGGCGGCGGCACAGCGCGTCGCCAATCTGGCCTGGCTGGTGGAGGACGTGGGCGGCGGTTGCGAAATCTCCGGCAATCTGCCGCGTCTGATGGGCCTGTCGCATGACGAGGCGATGTCCACCGAACGGCTGCCCGCCCTGATCGCCGAACGTCTGGAGGCGGGGGAGCAGGCGGACGCACTGCGCAGCGCCGACGGTGTCATCAACCGCCTGTGCCGGCTGACCATGCCCGATGGCGGCCATCGCTGGATTCGGGAGGAAAGCGCCCCCGTCCTGGGTGATGGCGGTCGTGTCAGCCAATGGATTCGTACCTTCCAGGATGTCAGCCTGCTGGAGGAAACACGGGCCACGGCGCGGTCGCGGGAAACGATGCTGGCCACCGTCCTGGACACCGTGGATCAGGGGATTGTGGCCTTTGATGCCGATCTGCGCGTCCTGGCCTTCAATACCCGCTTCATTTCCATGCATGGTCTGCCACCCGGCCTGTGCCGGCAGGGCGTGGGCATGCGCGAGCTGATCCGCTGGAAAGCCCTGCGGGAAGAATATGGTCCCGTGGCGCCAGACGGTGTCGATGACCTGATCGAAGAAAGGCTGCGCGCCACCGCCAACAACGAGCCGCATCATTTCGAACTGACAAGGCCTGACGGAACCGTGCTGGACGCGCATGGAAACCCGATGCCGGGCGGTGGCTTCGTCACCTCCTATGCCGATGTCACCCAGGCGCGCCGACGCGAGGAGGAGCTGCAGCGGCTTGCCGAGGCGCTGGGCGAAGCGAAACTGGCCGCCGAGGCCGCCAGCCGCGCCAAGTCGGAATTCCTGGCCAATATGAGCCATGAAATCCGCACCCCCATGAATGCCGTGATCGGCATGAGCTATCTGGCGCTGCGCACCGATCTGCCGCCCAAGGCGCGGGAATATCTCACCAAGATCGAGGAAGCGGGCAAATCCCTGCTGGGCATCATCAACAGCGTCCTGGACCTGTCGAAGATCGAGGCAGGCCGCGTCACCATCGAATGCGTTGATTTCCTGCTGGATGAGCTGCTGGACGCCGTTGCCTCGCTGCATGCCGATGAGGCGCGGCGCCACGGCCTGCAATTCATCCTGCGCCGGCCCACGGGTGCGCCACGTGTTCTGCTGGGCGACCCGCTGCGCCTGACCCAGGTGATCAGCAATCTGATCGCCAACGCCATCAAGTTTACCCACGAGGGCCGTGTCACCGTCACCGCCGCGTTCGAAGCGGAGGAGAATGAGAGCCTGCGCCTGTCGGTGCAGGTGGAGGATACCGGCATCGGCATGAGCGCGGAGCAGATGGAACGGCTGTTCATCAGCTTCTCCCAGGCCGACAGTTCCACCACCCGCCGCTATGGCGGCACCGGGCTGGGTCTCGCCATCAGCCGACAACTGGTAGAGATGATGGGGGGCACCATCGGCGTTGAAAGCGCCGTCGGGCAGGGCAGCCGCTTCCATTTCAGCCTGCCGCTGCGCTGGCGTCCCGTTGCATCCGGCGATCTGCTGCACAGCGACGTGGACCTGACCGGTAAGCGTGCTCTGCTGGTCGATGACAGCGCGCTGGCCATCGACGTCCTGACCAGCATGCTGGAACAGTACGGGCTGGCGGTGGAAGGGGTGCAGACGGTTGAGGAAGCGCTGGAGCATCTGCGCTGCGGCGAGGGACCGGCGTACGATCTTGTCATCGCCGATTGGCGCATGCCGGGAACGGACGGGCTGGATCTGTGCCGTGCCATCATGGCCGCCGCGTCGCCGCCACCGCCCATGCTGATGGTCACAGCCTATGATGTGGACGAGTTGGCTGCCGCCACGGCGGGCACGCCCGTGCGCAACATCCTGGCCAAGCCCGTGACGCCCACGGCCCTGCGCGAGGCGTTGCGTCAGTCCTTTGCACAGGCGCGGGGGCCGGCATCGACCAGCGCCCGGCCCGAGGAAAGGCTGGCCCCGGTTGCCGGTGGCGAAATCCTGCTGGTTGAGGATAACCCGCTGAACCAGCAGGTGGCGTTCGACATGCTGACCCGCTGGGGCATGCATGTCACCCTGGCCGAGGATGGGCGGCAGGCCGCCGACAAGGTGAAGGCCGGCCGGTTCGATCTGGTGCTGATGGATATCCAGATGCCGGTGATGGACGGGTATCAGGCGACCCGCGTGATCCGGGAAGAGGCGCTGGCCATGCCCGGCAAGCCGCGCCTGCCCATCCTGGCCATGACCGCACATGCGCTGCAAAGCGACCGGCAGAAATGCCGCGAGGCCGGCATGGATGGCCATGTCACCAAGCCTGTGGTGGTGGACGAACTGGTCGAAGCGCTGCTGACCTGGCTGCCGCGCCGTGACGCGGACGCCGCCGTGGTCTCCACGCCCCTGACTGTTCCCCCGCGCCTGATGATCAATTTCCTGCGTGAACTGCCGCCGCTTCTGGATGTGGAGGACGCGCTGAAACGGGCGGATGGCAATCCCGATCTGCTGCTTCGGCTTCTGGATGGATTCGCCCGGCAGCAGGGGGCGGATTTCCTGCATCTGCGTACGGCGATCCAGGCGCGCGATGCGGACACCGTCCTGCCCATCCTGCACACGCTGGCCGGTACCGCGGCCAGCATCGGTGCCGCCGACCTGGGTGATCAGGCCCGCGCGGTGGAAGACATGATGCGCTCCGGCCATGATAACTGGGCCGCTTGCGTTGAGCCCGTGCTGGACCGGCTGTCGGCCATCCTGGCCCGGTTGGCACAGCGGCCCACCCAGACGCCGGAGGCGGACGCGTTGCCGTCGGTGGAGCCGGAGGCGCCCCATATCCTGGTGGTTGATGATAACGATATGAACCTGACCCTGGTGACCAGCGTGCTGGCCCGTGCCGGGTACCGCGTCAGCCAGGCCCTGTCGGGGCAACAGGCCATCGATGCCGTTGCAGACACGGCGTTCGATGCCGTCCTGATGGATGTGCAGATGCCGGGCATGGATGGGGCCGCCGCGACGCGTCGTATCCGGGCTCTGCCGGGACCGGGCCGGCATGTGCGCATCATCGGCATGACGGCGGCGGAACGGTCGCGGGCATGGCCGGCACTGGCGGTGGCCGGCATGGATGGCTTCATCGGCAAGCCCTTTACCGCCACCTCCCTGATCGATCAGGTGCGCGCCGAAATGTCATCGCCCCTGATCCGCGAAGAAGAGGATGAGGAAGAGGGCGCCTGATACCATCGGTCACATATTGTGACCGATGGTACGGCGGCGACTGCCGCCGCGCCGCCCATGCGGCGTAGCCAAGGGCGCGGATGCGCCCGCCCGGCGATTGAGGGGCACGAAAGCTTGACCATCGGTCATGATTTCGTGCCGCTGGTATGACGCCGATCAGCGGGCCAGCGAGGCCAGCGGTACGCGCGTCACCTCGATATCTTCCTTGTTCGTGCTGTAGGCCACGTAGAGATAGCCGTTCCAGATCAGGCTTTTAGGATAATGATATCCGGGGCGTTTGAACCGGCCTGCATGCCTTAAAGGCGGCAGATCGCCGGCACCGCGCAGCAGGAACGAGCGGTCGAACACCTGTCCGTCCGCCGACAGGGTCAGGGCCAGCGGACTCCGTGCCTTGTCCTGGCTGACGGCGGTGGCCAGAAATGCGGTGCCGTCCGGCAGGTTGCCGGCACTCTGCTTGGCCCGCGCATCGGGCATGGCGGTCAGCGCAGGTGTCGTCCAGCTTTCGCCCCGGTCGCAGCTTTGCGATGCCAGTTGCCGGAAGCTTTCGGCCTGATCGCGGAACACCATGATGGCGCAGTCCCCACGCAGGAACAGGCTGGGTTCCAATTCCCGGCTGACCCGTCCCTCATGCGGCAGATTGTCAAACCGCCCAGGGACCCAGCCCGTCACGGCCAGGGGATCATCCGTGTACCAGGGGGCGACGATCATGCCCGGTCGTTGATGAAAGGCGGTGATGATGCGGCCCTCGCGAAGGGCGTGTGGGTCCTGCTCAATAATCCCCTCAACGGGCTTTCCATCCTTGCCCATCACCCGGTGTGCCGGTGACCAGTTCTGTCCGTCCGTACTGATCCTGTATTCGGCATAACCGCCATCGCCAGACTGAAACCCCGTCGGCCAGACATTGGTGAAGGCGACCAACTGCTTCCCATCAGTCCACCAGCCGCCGTTGGAGCGCATCTCCCCCGGTTTGGTGGCGGGGGGTGACAGGGCGGCGGGCGGGGACCAGGTCTTGCCGCCATCATCGCTGACGCTGTGCGCGATCCAGGTGTCAAGCGTATCCTCGTCCCGCTGCGATGCCTGCCATTGTGCATGCAGCCGTCCCTTGAAGGCGGTCAGCACGACACCGTTATGGAACTTATCCCGCGTATCGGGGCCGGGGGAGAAGATCGTGAAACTCTCTGTTCCCGGCGCCGGCACCAGCCCCAGATCGCCGGGCCGATCATGGTTGAACAGGCCGGTCGCCACCGTATAGGGCGGTGCATCTGCCATGGTCACCGGTGTCATAAGGGCGAGGGCGCTCAACAAAGTAATGCCCGGCAGCAATTTCATATGTGGTTTCCCTGTGTCTGGGCCCCATCGGTGACGCGGCGGCGCAGGTTGCCCACCGTCTGCGGCGATACGCCGACACGCCGGGCGATTTCACGGTCGGGCAGGCTGGCCATGGTGGGATCGGACAGAATGCGCATCACTTCCTCGCGCCGTTCAGAGGCGGTGCGGAAATGGGTCGGTGAACCGATCTCCGTCTCCGGCCCATCCTGTTCCCGGCCCGCGCGGTCGATACCGGCCAGATGGCGCAGGTCGGCCAGGATCGCTGCCTCCACCCAACTGCCGCGCCCGCTATGCGCCCGCCAATATTCGGCCCTGGCCAGGGCATCCTGGATCGTTGCGGCGCGCAGCCCATGTTCGACAAGCCGGCGGATCACGATGGCGCGGGCATAGGCGGGCAGGTCCAGATGGCGTGTCGGCTCGATATCCTCGGCGATCACCTGTCCATCCAGTCCCCGGACGGACGCGATTTCGAACCCACGCTTTTCCCAATATTCAAGCTCTGCCAGCGCCCCCGTGACACTGATCGGCAGGGAATAGGCGGTTTCCACGGCCCGGCGGATTTCCGGGGGCATGTGCCGGGGCAGGCTGTCGCTGGTCCAGCCGGACAGGCTTTGCGTCCAGCGCTCATTGGGTGGCTCCTGCGCGACCGACCAGCGGGCGACAGCGGCCCGCAGCAGCTTTTCCCGCGAGCAGGGGGCCATCACGGCGTCGCGCCCGCCATGCCGGTCCAGTACGGCTTGCGCATCGGGCACACCGGCCCGCGCCCGCCGGCCCCTGAAGTCGGGCCGTGGAGTGGTGGCGGCATGGGGTGCTGCGGGCGGGGGCGGTGGTGCAGGCGGGGGAGGCGGCGGCGGTGGTGCGACCGGTGCTGTTTCCATCAGCATCGCAGCCAGATCGGCGAAGCGTTTGCCGTCGCGGGCCAGAAGGCGCCGTGCGCTTTCAATGGCGGCTGCGGCCTCGCCCTCGTTCGAGCTGTCGACCAGGGCCAGCACCTTGCCCAGCTTAACGAGATCCAGCATCCGAAAACCGTCCATATTGGACGGTCAGCATAGCAGCACCCCGCGCCCTGTCCAGTTCGGCCACGCGGCAGCGCACAAATTCTCCCGATCCTTGGTTGCGCGACGGGCATTACAGTTTCCGGTAAAGAGACGATTCTGCCCCATTATGGAAGTCCGTGCCCGTCCGGCATCAAGTGCTGACATACATACGCAATCTAAATTCTATCGAAGCGCAATAGGGGCGGTAATGGCTGAAGGGCAGGGGATTGGTGAATGACCCGGACGGCAAACACTGATCCGATCCTGATGATCCCCGTGGCGCCCAAGGATTTGCCGATGCCGGACAAAAACCGCATCCGGACGCGGTGCAATCATTTGCTGCGCTTACCCGGATGGTGGTAGCAATAAGACGGGCCGGGTTGCCAGCCGCGTGGGGCGGCGGGACCGGGTAACGGCCCGACATAAGGAATGGTGCGGCATCTTGCACGAAATGGGTAACATTCCGGGTCTGTCAGAGGCGGAGTATACCGCCCTTTACGACCGAATCGCACAGTCGCCGCAAGGACTTGCCTTTCTGCGCGAGCATGCGCGCCGGGCGGGCGACGCGGGCCAGTCAAAGGTCGACGCGGCGTTGCAGGACCTGCGCTATCTGTTCGAAAGCCAGGCTAGCCTGATGCAGACCTCTGGCCGGGCCGAGGTGCTGCGTAATGAGCTGCTGGAAATGGCGGCCTCCATCGAGCATGCGCGACGCGAGATTGCGGCGCTGCGCCCGAAGGACCAGTCCAACAACCGTCTGGACATCGCCACCAACGAGCTGGATGCCATCGTTTCCACGACGGAGCGGGCGTCGATTGAGATTCTGCAATCCGCCGAACGGTTGATGGAGGTCGCGGGCCGGCTGAAGCGTCTGGGCGCCGATGCCGATCTGGTCAGCGATATCGAGAACGAAGTTACCAATATCTTCACGGCCTGTTCCTTCCAGGACCTGACGGGGCAGCGCACCAGCAAGGTGGTCAACGCCCTGCGCTATGTGGAGCAGCGTATCAACGCCATGATCTCCATCTGGAGCATCGAAGGCGTGAAGGCGCCGGCCCCCGCAGGCCCTGTCGATTCACGTCCCGATGCACACCTGCTGGGTGGGCCGCGCGATGATGGTGTGAACCAGAATGATGTGGATGCATTGATGTCGGGGGCCACACCGGCACCGCGTCCGGCATCGCCGCCCCCACCGCCGCCGAAGCCGGCGTCCCCTGCCGCCGCCTCTGCGGCGGATGAGGAGCCGCCGAACCCGCTTGATCAATCCGAAATCGACAATCTGTTCGACTGATTTAACGGAGACTTCTGATGGACTACACCGTCCACACCGCCGCTGATGGGTTGCGCGTCACCCTGTCGGGCCGTATGACGCTGATCGACCATGAAAAGTTCCGCAACGTCGTCGATGCGATCGAAAAGGCGGAAGGCACCGTCTGCATTTTCGATCTGACGAAGCTGGAATTCGTCGACAGTTCCGGCCTGGGCATGTTCCTCATTGCCCGCGACGTCGCCCTGCCGAAGAAAATGGAGATCGAGCTGTTCGGCGCGCAGGAATCGGTCAAGCGCATCCTGCAGATCGCCAAGTTCCAGACCCTGTTCCGCGTCACCCCCTGATCCTGGCGCACCGATGGTGACTGCCGCCGACCCCTCTGCCGCGCCCCCCCACCCGCCATCCATCGGCGGGGAGGTGGCGTCGGCATTGCTGTGGCGGCTGGCAACCGGGCATGGGCTTCGCGTTGTCGATTGGGCCGTCGAAGCGGCGGAGATGGGGGAACTGACGGTCGCCCCCGATATCCTGGTGGCCTTGCGGGGATGTGTCCGTGACATTGGCGCCTCCCTGTCGCTGGGCGGGTCGGCCTATGTTGAACTGGGCGATGACACGGACCTGCCGCCGGGACTGCTGACGCTGTTGTCGGGGCCGCCCTGTCTGCATGTGTCCCTGTCGACGGCGACCTGTTTCAGTTTGGATCTGGCACCGCTTCTCTGTGCCACCATGGTGGCACGGGGCTGGTTGTCCGCCGACCGCCGGGCCGATGCCGAAATCTGTGTGCATGAGGCGGTCAGCAACGCCATCGTCCATGGCAATCTGGATGTCCATCAGGGGCCATCCGCCGATGCCGGCGCCTTTGACGGTTTCTTCCGCGCGGTCCAGACCCGTTTGGCCGACCGCGCCCACGCCGCCCGCCGCGTGACGGTGGAGGCGGTGGCCGAACCGGACATGCTGTGCATCACCATCCGGGACGAGGGGCGGGGCCATCCCGGTCATGTCCTGACGGCGGTGGAACGGCTGGAGGCCAAGTCAGGCCGGGGTATCCGCATCATGGGTGAACTGGCCGACCGCGTCGCCTTCACCGAGGGCGGGCGTGCCGCCAACCTGTATTTCCGCCGATGACGGAGGTGCCACCCCTCCCGGCCCTGGGCCCCAACCGGATCAGCTTTGCCGATTGCCGCGTCCTCATCGTCGATGACAGCCGATTCAACCGGGAGATCCTGTCGCGTTTCATGCAATGGGTCGGCATCGGCCGCATTGATTTCGCCGGCAATGGGGAGGAAGGGCTGGCCCATCTGCGGACCACCAGCTACGACCTGATCCTGCTGGATACCGACATGCCGGTGATGGATGGGTTGAGCCTTTGCCGCCATATCCGTGGCGAACCGGCCTGGGCCGACCTTCCCGTGCTGATGCAGACATCGGCGGCCAGCGACCCGGCGGGCGTGAAATGTTTTGAGGCCGGGGCCAGCGACATCATCACCAAGCCCATCAATCCCGGCGAATGCATGGCCCGTGTCCGCCTGCATCTGGAAAAGCAGTTCTTCTTCCGCAATCTGACGGATTTCCATCGCCGTTTGCAGAGCGATCTGAAGCTGGCGCGGTCGATGCAGAAATCCCTGATCCCGGATGCCCGCACCATCGCCGGGGCCAGCCAGCGTCACAAACTGTCCATTGAGGGCCATTTTGAGCCGTCGGACGAACTGGGCGGTGATTTCTGGACCATATTCGACTTAGGCGACGATCAGTTGGGTGTGCTGGCGGCGGATTTTTCCGGCCATGGCATTTCGGCGGCCATCAATACCTTCCGATTCCATACCCTGATCGAACGTATTCCGCCGCAAGGGTTCGAACCGGTGGAATGGCTGACCATGCTGAACCGGCCCTTGAAGGACCTGTTGCCTGTGGGGCAGTTCGCCACCTGCTTCTATGGCATCATCGACAGCCGCTTGGGCACCCTGTCCTATGCCGCCGCCGGTGCGCCCAGCCCCATGCTATTTCATAACGGTCACGTAACGATGCTGGATGCCAGTGGGCTTATGCTGGGTGTTTCCAACAATCCGTCGCTGACCGCCGATACGGTGCCGTTTCCGCGCGGGGCGTCCATCCTGATCTATTCCGATGCGATGACGGAGGCCGATGACAAGGGCGGCCACCTGATCGGGGAGGATGGGTTGCTGCGCCTTGTCCGGCAATGTTTCCCAGGGGGCGAGAACAGGCTTGCGCGATTGCTCGCCGCCTTCGACACTATGGCTGCACGGCCCCTGGCCGACGATCTGACCGCCATTTGCATCAGCAGGGTATGACCATGCCGGCGATGTCCCTTTTCACCTGGTTCAAAGGTCTGTTCAAGCCCAACCGCCGCCGCTACGACCGGCATGCGGTACAGTTCCCCGTCCGCATCCAGGCGGGCGGAGAGGGGCATGAATGCAGCATGCGCGACGTTTCGCCCAGCGGTGCCATGCTGGTGGATGCCCCCGACCTGACCATCGGCACGCTGTTGCAGCTGGAAATCCCGCAGATCGCGCTGACCGCCAATGCCCGTGTCGTGCGACGCACCGAAATGGGAATCGGGATTGAATTCTCCAAGGAAGGCATCGGGGCCATCGTCGCCGGCTGGGCAAGGGGGCAGAGCCCGCTAACGCCGTAACCGCGCAGGAATGCCAGGGTCCTGGACGCCGCTCTTGCGTCGGCGTGATGCACGGGCCATGTGCTATGGTCTTTCGCGTGCCACCCACGGAACCTGACCTTGGCCAAACCCATTCCTGCCCCCGCCGTCAAGCGCTCGACCCCGACCGGCACCCTTCTGCGCCGGCTTTCCGGGGCCTATCTGGGGCCCTACAAGCCGAAGCTTCTGGCGGCCCTGCTGCTGATGGCGCTGGAGGCGGCGGGCACCGGGGCGGTTGCCTGGGGTTTCCAGCCGCTGCTGGACCGCGCGTTCCAGCCGGACAATCAGGGTTTCCTGCTGCCCTTCGCCGCCCTGATCATGGCGGCGTTTTTCGTGCGCGGTACGGCGGCCTATGGCCATTCGGTGCTGGTCAACCATGTGGGGCAGCGCATCGTGGCGTGCATCCAGGCCCAGGTCTATGGCCACCTGATCCGTTCCGACCTTGCCTATCTCCATGGCCGCGCCTCCGGACAGTGGATTTCGCATCTGGTCAATGATGTGAACCAGATGCGGCTGGCCGTGTCGGAATGCCTGACGGGGGCCGTCAATCACAGCCTGACGCTGGTCGTTCTGGTCGTCATGATGTTCTATCAGGATTGGCGCCTGGGCCTGATCGCCTTCACGGTGTTTCCCGTGTCGGGCTGGTTCCTGGGCCGGCTGGGCAAGCGCCTGCGCCGCATCGCGGCCAGCCAGCAGACCGAGTTGGGCAATTTCTCCGCCGTGCTGGGCCAGACCTTCCAGGGCGCGCGCCATGTGAAGGCCTATGGCATGGAAGCGCATGAGGAGGCGCGGGTCGGCATCACCATCGACCGGCTGCGCAAGCTGACAGCCAAAAGCTACCGCACCGGCGCCTCCATGCTGCCCATCAACGAGATTTTCAGCGGTGCCGCCGTCGTGGGCGTCATTATCTATGGCGGCCTGGCCATTGCCGATGGCACCCGTACCGCGGGACAGTTGGTCAGCTTTATCGGCTCCTTCATGCTGGCCTATCAGCCCATGAAGGCCCTGACCAAGCTGAACGCGCAATTGCAGGTCGGGCTGGCGGCGGCGGAACGGGTGCTGGGCGTGCTGGACATGCCGCCATCCATCACTGACCGGCCGGGCGCGGCAACGCTGCCGGCGGATGCCACCCACGATATCCGCTTTACCGGCGTCCACTTCTCCTATGATGGGGAGAAGGAGGCGTTGGACGGCGTGGATATCATGGTGCCGGCGGGCCGCACGGTGGCCCTGGTCGGGGCGTCCGGATCAGGCAAGACGACGGTCCTGAACCTTATCCCCCGCTTTTATGAGGTGACGGGCGGGTCGGTTACCGTGGCCGGGCACGATGTGCGTGATCTGACCCTGTCCAGTCTTCGCGCCTCCATCGCGCTCGTCAGTCAGGAAACCGCCCTGTTCGACGACACGATCCTGGCCAACATCGCCTATGGCCGCCCCAGCGCCAGCCGGGCAGAGGTGGAGGCGGCGGCCCGCGATGCGGCGGCCCATGAGTTCATCATGGAACTGCCCCATGGCTACGACACGATCGTTGGTGAAATGGGCCTGAAACTGTCGGGCGGGCAGCGTCAGCGCATTGCGATTGCCCGCGCCATGTTGAAAAACGCCCCCATCCTGCTGCTGGACGAAGCGACCTCGGCGCTGGACAGCGCGTCCGAACGGGCGGTGCAGGATGCCCTGCGCCGTCTGGCGGCGGGCCGCACCACCCTGGTCATCGCCCACCGCCTGTCCACCATCGCCGATGCCGACCATATCTATGTGATGGATCAGGGCAGGGTGGTGGAGCAAGGGACGCATGGCGAACTTTTGGCCAGCGGCGGTGCCTATGCGCGGTATCAGGCGCTGCAGGGTGGTGCGTGACTTCCGGTGCCAAAGTCGTGGCGGCTGTGTAGCGCGGATTAGGCGCAAGCCGTAATCCGCGGAAATCCCGTCACCGTGGCTCCGCGGATTACGCTTCGCTAATCCGCGCTACCCTTCTTCTTCGCGCCGATCTTTGGCTCCTCGCCCTTCACAAGGCGGGCGATATTGTCCTTGTGGCGGATATAGACTAGCACCGCGATGAACAGGCACAGGCCCGCCACGGCGGGACCGGCCAGGAACCAGGCCACCACCGGGCTGGCGCCCACGGCGATCAGGGCCGACAGCGACGAGATGCGGAACAAAGCTGCTGCCAGCAGCCAGGTGCCACACGCCGCCAGACCCACGGGCCAGGAAATGGCCAGCAGCACGCCAAGCGAGGTGGCCACACCCTTGCCGCCCTTGAAGCCCAGCCAGACGGGGAAACTGTGGCCCAGCATGGACCCCGCCGCCGCCGCGATCCCGGCCTCCGTGCCTGCGACATACAGCGCGATCAGGGTGGCGAT
Organism: Niveispirillum sp. FG156; assembly: GCF_057809555.1. Taxonomy (NCBI): domain Bacteria; kingdom Pseudomonadati; phylum Pseudomonadota; class Alphaproteobacteria; order Rhodospirillales; family Azospirillaceae; genus Niveispirillum; species Niveispirillum sp. FG156. The sequence goes on from NZ_JBMDKE010000017.1 coordinate 77,450, forward strand.
GGCCCCTTTGCCGCTATCCAGCAGCAGGGTGGCAAGGGCCAGCGGCTTGTTGCCGGTGCGCAGCACATTGGTGGCGCCGATATTGCCGCTGCCGATCTTGCGGATATCGCCATAACCGGCAATCCGGGTCAGGACAAGACCGAACGGGATGGAGCCAAGCAGGTAGCCGCCGATCAGTGCGAGGATCAGCGGCAGCGGGGAGAGATCGGCCATGGTCTTGCTTCTTGTTTGTGGTCGGTCTGCAATCAGTTGCGGGCGAACACCGTGCGCCCATCCACGATTGTGCGCAAGACCATGCCCTGGACCGGGCGGCGGTCAAAGCAGCTGTTCTTGGACTTGGACGCCAGTTTCTCGGCCTCCACGCGCCAGGGCCGCTCCAGATCGAACAGCACCAGATCGGCAGGCCCGCCCACCGACAGCCGGCCCAGATGGCGCAGGCCCAGGATATCGGCGGGAATCGAGGTGACCGCCGCCAGCGCGCGTGACAGGGACATCGCCCCCTTATGCACCAGTTCCAGGGTCAGCGGCAGCAGCGTTTCCAGACCCACGGCGCCGAAGGCCGCCTGGGCAAAGGGTACGCGCTTGCTGTCCTGGTCATGCGGGTGATGGTCGGACGCGATGGCGTCGATGGTGCCGTCGGCCAGCCCCTCGATGATGGCGCGGCGGTCCATCTCACCCCGCAGCGGCGGCGACAGCTTGAAGAAGGTGCGGTAATCGCCGACATCCACTTCCGTCAGCGCGAAATAGGGCGGGGCGGTATCGCAGGTGACCTTTAGCCCGCGCGCCTTGGCCCGGCGGATGACAGCAACGGATTCGGCGGTGGAGATGTTGGCGGCGTGGTAGCGACCGCCCGTCATCTCCACCAGACGCAGGTCGCGTTCCAGCATGATGACCTCCGCCATGCCCGGAATGCCGGCCAGGCCCAGGCGGGTGGCGATCTCACCCGCATTCATCACGCCGCCGGCCAGACGCGGTTCCGAGGGATGCTGGAAAATCGTCTGGCCGAAACCATTGGCATAGGAAAGTGCGCGGCGCATCAGGGCCGGGTCGGCAATGGGACCGCCATCGGTGAAGCCAACGGCCCCGGCTTCGGCCAGCAGGCCGATCTCGCTGATCTCCTTGCCCGCCGTCTCCCGCGTGACGGTGCCATAGGCGAAGATCTTCACCAGTTTGGTTTCCCGCGCCCGGCGCGCGATGAATTCCAGGCCCGCCTCGTCATCGATCACGGGATCGGTGTTGGGCAGGGCCGCCAGGGCGGTGATGCCGCCGGCAGCGGCACTGCGGCTGGCCGTCTGGATCGTCTCATTATGTTCCAGCCCCGGTTCACCCACCTGGGCACGCAGATCGACGAGGCCGGGGGCCAGGACCAGACCCGTGGCATCCACAATCTCCGCACCCGCCGTCAGGTCGCGTGCAGCATCGGCACCGATGGCGGCGATCTTGCCACCATTGGTCAACAGGTCGCCAATCTGGTCCAGGCCGCTGGCCGGGTCGATCAGACGGGCATTGCGGTAAAGCACGGGCTGGGTCATGGCGCTGTCGTCTCCCTGGCGTGGTCCGGGGGTATTTACCAGAGGCGGCGGCGGCGCGGCGTGCTGATTTCGCGGGCGGAGGTTGAAAATTGGCAGGCTCACCCATTTGCACTGCTGTCATCGGCCTGCGGGCTTCTGCTACGCTGATGTGAAGGTTCGTCTTGGCAGGATGTGAAGCATCATGTGCGTTCTGTGCGGCAGGCTTGAGGATTCCCATGCTGTAACCACGGCGGAGCTTGCGGCCGGCGCGACGGCGGCTGGTGCCAAGCCTGCCATTTCCGATGCCGTGTTCATTGATCGCCTGCAGGAGGAAAATGGGGGCGCCTGGGCCCCGAAACAGGTCATTGGCTACAGCTTCCTGACCAGCAGGCCGTCCAGCAGTTCCGGTTCGGACTATACCGGCTTCAATGTCTTTACCGATGCACAGAAGGACACGGCCCGGCTGGCGCTGCAGCTCTGGTCGGACGTGGCGAACCTGACCTTCAAGGAGGATGCGACCGCCGCCGAACGGCAGGGGCAGATCACCTTTGCCAATTCCAGCAGCATTTCCAGCGGTGTCTGGGGATTTGCCTTCACGTCCGGCACGACCCGGCCCGTCTGGGTCAATTTGGATGGCAGCAAGGATAGCTGGGGCGGGCGCACCCCCGGTTCCTATGACCTGACCGCCATGATGCATGAGATCGGGCATACGCTGGGCCTCAACCATCCGGGTAATTACAATGCTTCGGACAAGGGGGAGGCGACCTATGCCAACAATGCTACCTTCATGCAGGATAGCCGCCTCTATACCATCATGTCCTATTTCAGCGCGTCGGAGGTTGGCGGCAATCATGGCCGCAAATATGCCGCCACGCCGATGATCTATGATCTGCTGGCGGTTCAGGATTTCTATGGCCGCAATTATGCGACCCGGTCTGATGACACGGTCTATGGCTTCAACAGTACCGCCGGGCGCAGCGTTCTGGATTTCACTGTCAATACCCAGCCGGTTGTCACCATCTGGGATGGCGGCGGGCGCAACAGCCTGGACCTGTCCGGTTTCACCAACACATCCAATATCGATCTGCGCCCCGGCTCCTATTCCGATGCGGCCGGTCTGGTCCGTAACCTGTCGATTGCCTTTGCGACCTATATCGCCGACGTGACCACAGGGGCGGGGACCGATACGGTTCGTGACAATGCCTTGGCCAACCGTATCCTCACAGGCGCCGGCGACGATGTGATCACGCTGACCATCGGCAATGACACGGTGGATGGCGGGGCCGGGACCGACCTGTTGCAGCTTCAGGGGGTCAAGGATCTCTACCGTGCCGTCAGCAATGCCGACGGCACCCTTACCCTGCGCGGCCCGACCGGCAGCATCCTGGTCAGCAATGTCGAGAATTTCAGTTTCAGCGGATCGGTGGGGCAGACCCTCACCCGGCAGCAGGTTGCCGGGCTGGATTTCAGCAGCATGCTGTATGTTGCGGCCAATCCTGATCTTATTCTGGCCTTTGGCGGCAACCTGACAGCCGCCACCAACCATTGGTTGACCTTCGGCAAGAATGAAAACCGCAGCCTGGATGGGTTCAGCGCGCTCGACTATCTGGCCAGCAACAAGGACCTGATCGCGGCCTTCGGCTATGACCTGACCGCCGCCACCATGCATTACATTACCTATGGGTATCGCGAGGGGCGGGCGGTCAAAGGTTTCGATGGGCTGGCCTGGCTGGCCAGCGATACGTCGCGCCTGGATACGATCGGATTGAGTGCTGCGGGCGGCATGATCGACTATATCCAGAACGGGGCGCCCAAAGGCCTGGGCATCACGTTCGACGGTCTTGCCTATGTGGCCTCCTATGCCGACCTGCGGGCCAGCATCGGCATGAATGCCGCCGCAGGGCTTCAGCATTATTTGAATAATGGGGTTAAGGAATATCGGGAGGTGAAGTTCGACGTTGCCAATTATCTGGCCTCGAACCCCGATCTGGCCCGTGCCTTCGGCTATGACCTGGACCGCGCCTATTTCCACTATTTCTATTATGGCGTGGTGGAGGGGCGGACGGATAAAAGCTTCAATGTCTATGATTATGCCGGCTCAAACCCGAATGTCGTGGCCTCTGTCGGCTATGATCTCGCGGCATTGACCCGGCATTACGTCACCACCGGTCTGGTGCAGGGGCTGGACACGGCCAAGTTCGACGTCACCGCATATGCCATGAAGAACAAAATCACCGGTGATGATTGGCAATTGGCGGCGACCAAGGCCTATCTGTCCGGCAATCGCACGGACGGCACACCCTATGGCACTGACCAGACGCAGCACCTGCTCACGGTCGGTAAGGCGTTAACCGACACATTCACCAATATTAATGACGTGGACTGGTTCAAATTCCATGGTGATGCCTATACAAAATATAAGGTCACCGTTGAATTTCTGACGCAGTCAAGCAGCCCGACGCTGGCATCCTTGAACCTGCGTGGCGAAGACAACGTCCTGGTAACGTTTGACTATGGCCGCTATCCGTCTATGTCCATGGAGTTCTTCACCATGGCGCCGGAAGATGTCTATATTGAGCTGGAGGCCTACAGCTCCACATCGAAGGACTACAGGATCACCATCACTGCCGTGTCGGGCACAACAGCCGCTGCGGCACCGGCGGAACTGGCTGCGGCGATACCGGCGGTCGATGTAAACGGCCTGTATGATCCCTATGCCGGCAACCAATATTGGCTGGTGTGACGGGCGAAAGGCCCGTCACCGCCGTCCCTGACACTATCGGGCTATCAATCTTCCAGCATGTTGGCCAGCTTCAGGGCGATGCCCATGCTGCCGCTGACCTTCAGCTTGCCGGTCATGAAGGCCAGCGTCGGTGCCAGCTTGCCGTCGGCCAGCTTCGCCAGGTTTTCCGGAGAGATGGTCAGCGTCGTGTCCGGCGTGCCGCCTTCGCGGCTGATGGTCGGCGGGGTGGTGCGGCCATCGATGAACAGCGTGCTGCCGCCGCCCAGTTCGAACTTCACCAGCGCGCCCAGGCCGACGAAATTCAGCGCATTGGCCTTCATCTGGGCTTCGATCTGGTCAACGGTCATGACGTTCCTCTTGGTTTTCTAACGTTTACGTAAGCGGAACTTATAGCGCAGATGTCTCGTCCAGGCAAGAAGGCCCGGCGGGCGGGGATCAGCGGGCCGCGACCGCGACCGCGACGCCAGCCATCAACCCGCCCGTGGCACGGTTGACGGTCCGCATGCGTTCCGGGGTCGCGATGAAGCGCCGCGCGCTGTCGGCCAGCATGGCATAGCCCGTCATGATGCCACCCAGCACCACGACCATGATGGCGCACAGCTCCACAATGGCCAGCGGCGTGACCGCCTGCAGCGGGATGACCTGCGGCAGGATGGCCAGAAAGAATACCATGGTCTTGGGATTGCCCAGCGTCAGGCCCAGGCCGCCCAGCACCAGCTTGAAGCCCTCGCCCTTGATCTGCGGCTGTTCGTCGATGCCCTTGGCCGGGGCGCGCCACAGCTTCCACGCCAGATACAGCAGATAGGCGGCACCGGCATATTTGATGATCGTGAAGACGATCTGGAAGCTCTGCGCCAGGACCGCCAGCCCGCCCACCACCAGGGCGAACCAGACAAGATCGCCGATCACGATGCCGGCGATGAAGGGCAGGGTGCGTCGCGTACCGCTGCCCATGGCGCGCGCCACCACGGCGGCCACGCCGGGGCCGGGGGAGGCGACGGCAACGGCATAGATGCCGACAAAGATCATCAGGGCGGTCAGTTCCATGGCACGGTACCCGCAAACAAGGTTTCAGGCGTCAGATTACCACGGAACCCGGTCAGAACCGCAATGTGAAGACGGAACCCCCGTCGGGATCGGGGGACAGGTTGATGCTGCCGCCATGGGCCAGCATCACCTGGCGCGCCAGGGACAGGCCAACGCCGGACCCGTCGCGCTTGGTCGTGTAGAAGGGGATAAAAATCTTCTCCGCCACGTCGGACGCAATGCCGGGTCCGTTGTCGCCGACATTGATGACCACATGCCCGCCCTCATCCAGATGGGCCGTCAGCCGGATGCGGTGCCCGCCATCGCGCGCGTCCATGTCGCGCATGGCCTCCACGGCATTTTTCAACAGGTTGATCAGCACCTGTTCCACCATGTCGGCATCCGCAACCAGTTCCAGCTGCGGCGGCAGAACCAGCACTTCCAGGGTCACGCCATGGCTCTGCGCGGCGGGCGCCATCAGGCGCTGCAGGCGCTCGGTGATCTCCTTCACCTTGATGCGCGACAATTGTGGCTTGGGCACCGAGGTGAATTGCCGGTAGCGTTCGACAAAGCGCAGGAGGCTGTTGGACCGGCGGGCCACCGTATCGATGGCCATTTCCGCGTCCTGCATCTCCTCCACCAGATCGCTCTGCCCCTCGATCTTCTCCTTCAGGTCGGCCAGCACCCCCTGTGCCGTGCGCGTCAGGGAGGAGATGGGGGTCAGCGAATTCATCATTTCATGTGTCAGAACGCGCACCAGATCCTGCCAGGCCCGGACCTCCGTCGCCTCCAGATCGCCCGCGATATTCTGCAAGGACAGCAGCAGCCGGCTTTCCCCGCTGAGGATCAGCTGCGTCGCCGTTACCGTCAGTTGCTGCGGCCCCACCGAACTGCCGGCGGCGACCCGGATCAGGGTGCGCGTGCCCGGCGACAACCGGCGCAGCGCATCGGCGATCAGCACACCATCGGTGGTCCGCCGGCTCAATTCCTCCGGTCCCAGCAGGCGGTGGGCGAAATTGTTCAGCAGCTCGACGCGCCCATCCTCGTACACGGCGGCAAGCGCCACCGGCACATGGTTCAGCATGGCGTTCAGGTAATCCGCCTGCCGTTCGGATGTCGCGCGGCTGGCGCGGAACTTGTCCATCACCTGGGTGATCGACGCGCCCAGTTCATCAAAGGCCGATCCCTGGCCCAACTGGCTGAAGGTCTGGCTGAAATCGGAATGGGCGATGGCGCCCAGGAAACGTGCGACCTCCCGGTTGGTCTTGGTCACGGCGCGCAGCAGCCCGCCCACCTGCGCCAGAATGGCCAGGGCCACCAGAAAGCTGGTGGCGCGGTATGTCGTCTCCACCAGCATGATGCCCAGCAGCATGGAGGAAAGCGCCAGCGCCGCCACCCGCAGGGTGACGTTCAGCTCGAACCGCCTATAGCCCATGCTTTTCCATCCGGCGATAGAGGGAGGCGCGGGTAATGCCCAGATCCTGGGCCGCGTGGCTGATATTGCCCTGATGCTTGGACAGGGCCTTGCGGATCGCCTCGCGCTCCACCGCTTCCAAGTCCAGCGTGTCCAGGACCAGCGTGCCCGCCGGTACGGCAGCCGGCGCGGACGCAGCCACAGGCGTGGCGGGCGCCTGTCCGGCGGTCGACGGCAGGGAGAAATCGTCTGCCTCCAGCATCGGCCCGCCCGACAGGATCATGGCGCGTTCCACCGCATGACGAAGCGCACGGACATTGCCGGGCCAGCGCCAGGCCATCAGCCGGGGCATGGCCGCTGCCGATACCTTCTTGGCCGGCATATTATATTTGCGGGCATAGATGGCGACGAAATGCTCAATCAGGGCGGGGATATCGTCGGCCCGGTCGCGCAGCGGGGGCAGGTGCAGCTCGACCGTATTGATACGGTAGAGAAGATCCTGCCGGAACACGTCCTCCCGGCCCAGCTGGTCCAGCGGCATGTTGGTGGCGCTGACCAGACGGACATCGATGGGGATGGGCTTGGTCCCGCCCACCGGGATCACCACCCTTTGTTCCAGCACCGACAGCAGCTTGGATTGCAGATACAGCGGCAGATTGCCGATTTCGTCCAGGAACAGTGTGCCGCCATTGGCGGCGACCAGACGGCCGACCCGGTCTTCCTTGGCGTCGGTAAAGGCCCCCTTCTTGTGGCCGAACAGCTCACTCTCGAACAGGCTTTCAGAGACGGAGCCCAGATCGACCGACACGAACACCTGGGCCGCGCGCTTTGACCTTCGGTGGATTTCCCGCGCGATCACTTCCTTGCCCGTCCCGTTCTCCCCCAGGATCAGGACATTGGCCTCCGTCGGGGCGGCGCGGTCCAGCAGGGCGAAGATGCGGGCCATGGCGGGGGCCGACCCGATAATAGTATTGGGCGTGCCATCCATGACGGCGCTGGCCAGTTCCTTGGTTGTCGCCGCCGATTGCTGCGCCTCCCGCTTCGATGCGGTCAGCTTCAGTGCCGATGACAGGGTGGCCAGCAGCCGCTCATTCTGCCAGGGTTTCAGCACGAAATCGGCGGCCCCCTGCTTCATGGCCTCCACCGCGGTACCGACATCGCCATAGGCGGTGATCAGCACCACCGACAAGGTGGGGTCGATCTCCACGATGCGTTTCAGCCATTGGAAACCTTCACGCCCCGTATTGGCGCCGATGGCGAAATTCATGTCCAGCAGGACCGCGTCGAAGGTGCCATCCTTCAGAAGTTGCGGAATACGGTCGGGCCTTGGTTCGGTATGGCACAGGATGCCTTCGCGTTTCAGCATCAGGCGGGCGGCGACAAGGATATCCTCGTCATCGTCAACGATCAGAACACGCGGCTGTTCGGCCATGTCTCACCAGAAACCAATGGAACTGTCCGGAAACGTACAGTCTTTGTCGATTGATGGCGAGGGGATATGGGTTTCAGGCTGGTGCCACAGGCTGACATGTTTTGGCACCGCATTTACCGTGCGGAAACAAAATGCCCGTCGCCGGCGGCGGTGGTAGAGCTATCTTGTGACACAAATAATCCCAATGGCAGAGGGTAAGGCGATGATCGAACTGACCATCAATGGCAAGGCACACCGGCTGGATGCCGATCCCGACATGCCGCTGCTGTGGGCCATCCGGGACATTGTGGGCCTGACGGGTACCAAATATGGCTGCGGTGTCGCGCAATGCGGCGCCTGTACCGTCCATGTCGATGGTGTCGCCACCCGTTCCTGCTCCATCCCGCTGGAATCAGTTGCCGGGTCCAAGGTCACGACGATTGAGGCGCTGGGCGGCAATCACCCGCTGCAAAAGGCGTGGGAGGAGTTGCAGGTGCCGCAGTGCGGCTACTGCCAGTCCGGGCAGATCATGTCCGCCGCCGCCCTGCTGACGGATACGCCAAAGCCGACCGATGCCGATATCGATGCCGCCATGGATGGCAATCTTTGCCGTTGCGGCACCTATCCGCGCATCAAGGCCGCGATCAAGCGTGCCGCCGGCGTCGCGTCCTGAAGCGGGAAGGGAGGATAAGCCATGGATAGCCATCTGATCCACGATGCCGACCTGTCCCGCCGCGCCCTGCTGGCCGGTATGGGCGGTCTTGCCGTCGCCATTGCGCTGCCCCTGCCGGTCCTGGCCCAGAATGCGCCGCCGGCCCCGCCGCCGCTGGGCGCTGCTGCTGCCGGGGCCAATGCCCAGGCCGGCATGGTCACCGCCCATCTGGTGGTGAAGCCGGACGGCAAGGTCGTCATCATTTCCCCCACCACGGAAATGGGGCAGGGCACGCACACGGCCCATGCCGCCATCATAGCGGATGAGGTTGGGGTGGATTTCGCCGCCGTATCGGTTGAAACCGCCATCCCCGCCGATGCCTATCGCTGGGGTGGGTCCATGGGGTCGGGTGGCAGTCAGGGGGTGCGCCGCTGGAACGACCATCTGCGCAAGGGGGCGGCCCAGGCCCGCGCCGTCCTGATCCAGGCGGCGGCCAACCGCTGGCAGGTTGATCCCGCCACCGTCACCCTGGATAATGGCCGCCTGACACATGCCCCGTCCAAGCGCAGCTTGGGGATCGGGGAGGTTGCCGAAGACGCCGCGAAGCTGACGCCGCCCGACAATCCCACCCTGCGGGATCCCAAGACCCGGCGCTATGTCGGCAAGGATATCCCCCGCCTGGACATTCCGCCCAAGGTGCGCGGCGAAACCGTCTACAGCATGGATTTCCGACTGCCCGGCATGCTCTATGCCTGCGCCCGTCTGAATCCCGTCTTTTACGGCGACGTTGCCAGTTTTGACGCCGCCCCGGCCCTGAAGGTCAAGGGCGTGAAGAAGGTGGTGAAGATCACGGGTGGCGTGGCCGTGGTGGCTGACAGTGTCTGGGCCGCCATGAAGGGTGCGGATGCCGTCACCGTCACCATGGCCCCCTCGCCGCAGGATGGCATCAACAGCGCCGCCCTGACCGCCGCGATGATTGAGGGGCTGGGCGCCGACAACGCCATTCCCGCCACCGAACGCGGCGATCTGGCGGCGGCCCTGAAATCTGCGGCCAAGACGGTTATCGCCGATTACGCCGTGCCCTATATCTGCCACGCCCCGATGGAGGTGTGGAGCTGCACGGGCCTGTTCAAGGATGGCAAGCTGGAACTCTGGGCCCCGACCCAGGTGCAGGACCGCTCCCGCCGTACCGCCGCCAGCACGCTGGGCATCGATGCGGAGGCGGTGACGGTCAATACCCTGATGCTGGGCGGCGGGTTTGGCCGGCGCCTGATGGATGAGGGCATTCCCGGTGCCGCCCAGGTCGCCAAGGAACTGGCCGGCACGCCCGTCAAATTCTTCTGGCGGCGGGAGGATGAGTTCGAGCGTGGCCATTACCGCCCGGCCCAGATGGCCCGCCTGACCGCGTCGCTGGATGCAAAGGGGCAGGTCACAGGCATGGCCATCCGCATCTCCGGCCCCTCCATGCGGTCGGAATTCACCCCCGGTAGTGTGAAGGAGACGGACCTGGACACCTCCTCGGTTCAGGATCTGTCGAACCTTCCCTACAACCTGCCCAACTTCAAGCTGGACTGGGCGCGCCGGCATGTGCGCGTGACGACGGCCCCCTGGCGGGCCGTGGGCGCCACGCATAATGCCTTCTTCCTGGAATGTTTCATCGATGAACTGGCCGCCGCCGCCGGCAAGGACCCGGTGGCCTTCCGCCGGCAATTGCTGGCTGGGAACAAGCGGGCGCTGGCCGTGATCGATCTGGTCGCTGCCAAGTCGGACTGGGGCAAGAAGCTGCCCAAGGGCCATGCCCAGGGCATCGGCTTCTTCGCCAGCTTCGGTTCCCTGTCGGCCCATGTCGTGGAAGCGTCGGTGTCCGACGGACAACCGAAGATCCATAAGGTCACCACCGTCCTGGATTGCGGCGATGTCGTCCTGCCCGATGGCGCGCGCAGCCAGATGATGGGTGGTGTGGTCATGGCCCTGTCGGCGGGTCTGTATGAGGCGGTGACGGTGAAGGATGGCCGCGCCGAACAGCGCAATTTCGACAGCTACCGCCTGATGCGCCATTCCGAAGCCCCGCCCGTCATTGATGTCCACTTCATCAATTCCGGGGAGGCGCTGGGCGGTGTCGGCGAACCCGGCCTGCCACCCACCTTCCCGGCGGTCGCCAACGCCCTGTCGGCGGCGACGGGCAAGCGGCTGCGGCATTTGCCGTTGGTGGAGGCGCTGCAGGTGTGACGGCAATTCACCAGCGTAGCGCGGATTAGGCGGTAGCCGTAATCCGCGGAGCGACGGTGCCACTCCGCGGATTACGCTTCGCTAATCCGCGCTAAGAACCCGCAGCACCCATATTTTCAGCATCGGTCGGCCCTGGTGGCGTTCCCATTTCGGGTTCAGCGCTGCCAGGGCATCATCGCCCAGAACATCGCGGCTTTCCTCTACTGCCAAGCCGGCGGCATGGGCGGTCGTTTCCACATCCGCCGCACTGTGCGGATATCCGGCCAGCGCCACCTCCTGCCCATCCTCATCCTTGAAATGGGCGAAGGTGCCCGCGGCGGTGCGGTCGGGATGGATTTCGGAGATGTAGAAGGCGGCACCCGGCTTCAGCAGCGCCTTCACCCGCGCGAAGAATCTCGCCAGGTCACCAATATGTTCGATGACCAGGGCGGTCAGCGCCGCATCGAACGGCCCACCGGGAATGTCGATCCCGGCCATAACGTCGCCCTGTATCAAGGTGACAGGCAAACCTGCCAGCTTCAGCGCCCCCTGTTCCAGCATGCCCGGTGACAGGTCCACCCCCGTCACCCGATTGCCGGCCCTGGCCAGCTTCAGCGTATGCCGTCCCGTACCACAACCGATCTCCAGCACATTCAGGCCGGACAGGTGCGCCCAGAACGGCGGAAAGGCCAGATCATCGGCGGCGACCGTCGGGTTGGGGTAGGCGTCATAAAGGCGTGACCAGCGGTTATAGCCGGCCTCATTGGTGGAAACGGTCTGGTCGTGATTGGCATTGGTCATGGCGTGCGTCCCCTGGTTCCCGTTTACCGGTACGGGAAGGGGCGTAGATTTAGGTCCGATCAGCCGGAAAGCAGCGCCACTGCGGGGCTGTAATTATCCAGCCCCGCAGGAATGGTCAATCTCGCTTACTTCCGATCGATGCGCACCAGCTTCCCGTCAGTGCCGGGCGCTTCGATCAGGGCATAGAGGCGGCCATCCGGCCCCTGTGCCACATCGCGGGTGCGCGGCAGTTCGGCCTCCAGCAGGCGTTCAGTCGCCACCACCTTCTCGCCCTCCACATCCAGCCGCGCGATGCCGCCGGCCAGAAGCCCGACGATCAGGTCACCGCGCCAGAAGGGCAGGGAGCCACCGTCATAGAAGGTCATGCCGTTCACGGCCAGCGAGGGCACGAAATACAGCTCCGGCTGCGCCATGCCGGCCTTTTCGGTGCCTTCACCGATCTTTAGGCCCAGGCCATAGGTTTTGCCATAGGTGATGACGGGCCAGCCGTAATTGGTGCCGGGACGGATGATGTTGATCTCATCCCCGCCCTGCGGCCCATGCTCGCTTTCCCAGATCAGGCCGGTGCCCGGCTGGGTCGCCAGACCCTGCGGGTTGCGGTTGCCATAGGTGAAAATCTCCGGCAGCGCATCGCTGCGGCCCGCGAACGGGTTGTCGGCAGGCACGCTGCCGTCGCGGTTCAGGCGGAACACCTTGCCGGCGGCATCCATCAGGTCCTGCGCCCGGTCCTGCGACCCGCGCTCCCCAATGCTGAAATAGATATGGCCCTGATTGTCAAAGGCGAAGCGGCTGCCAAAATGGAAGCCGCTATCGACCAGGGCGCCCTTGTAGAGGACCTTCATGTCCTTGAAGGCGGTGCCATCATCGGTGAAGCGGGCGATGACGGTGCGGTTGCCCTTGTCCTGATCGCGCGGCTTGGCGTCCGGCCCCTTTTCCGCCTTCTCCATGAAGGAGAGATAGACGTAGCGGTTCTGGGCGTAATCGGGGTCCAGGGCGATATCCATCAGGCCGCCCTGCTTGAACTCCTCGATCTTCGGCAGGCCAGCAACCGGTTCCGGCAGCAGCTTGCCATCCTTCACGACACGCAGATTGCCCGTGCGCTCGGTGACCAGAATGCGACCATCGGGCATGAAGGCGATGGACCAGGGCGTGTCCAACCCTTCGGCCACCACCGTCACCTTCACATCATGCCGGTTCTTGGGCGCCGGGAAGGTGGTGAACTCCTTAGGCGCGGCAAGGGCGGCGGTGCCGGTCAGCAGGGTGACGGCAAGGGCGGCCAAGGCCTTCCTGGTCAGGGACATAGGGGCAATTCTCCCGTCGGAACATGAACTTGCCCGCAATGTGGGGTTTCCGCCCCCTTCTGCCAAGGGTAATAATGTTCCCTCATGCGCCGGGCGCCGCTATCCGGCGGCTTGGCTCACGCGGCATGGGCCGCGCGGCGGCAGTCGCCGCCGTTACACCTCCGGTCGCGTCTGAATGGCCACCGTCAGACGTTTCTGGATGTCGGTCAGCGATACCGGTTTCACCAGATAGCCAGACGCCTGATACTGCACCGCCTGCTTCACCAGATCGCTGGTGGCGTGGCTGGTGACCATCACGATGGGGGTGGTGGCGATATGCTTGATATCGACGGAACGGATACGCTGCAGAACCTCGATGCCGTTCACCGGCTCCATCTCAATATCGCACAGCACCGCGTCGGGTTTCAGGCGCGTGATGGAGGCGATGGCCGCCTCGCCATTCTCGGCCTCCGCGATCATGCGCACGCCTGCCTGAAACAGCAGCCGTTTCAGGATACCGCGATAGAACTGGTCGTCATCGACGATCAGGACTTTCAGCTTGGCGAAATCCACATCGGCCATGGTGCCGTCACCCTTTCACAAGTCTGATTTGATGGCGCAGATCCTCAAAGGCCGGCGCGATGTTCCAGCGCAGATCCTGCGCCATGTCCTCGTCCCCCTGTTTCAGGGCTACCTCGATCCGCGCGAACAGGTCGCCCAGGGCAACGGCGCCCACGCCATTGGCGGACCCTTTCAGGGAATGGGCGCCATCCTTGGCTGCCTTGATATCGCCCTGGTTCAACGCATCCTCAACGGCGGCTGCCCGCGCCTCCGCCTGCACCAGGAACTCGTCCAGAAGGGCGATGGCTTCGGCATCCAGATGTCCGAACATTTCCTTCAACCGATTGGGATCGAAGATGGCGGGATCGGTTTCGGGCTTTGCAACGGGCGTCATGGGGGCGGTGGCCACAGGCGGCGCATGTTTCGCCGACACCCGCCGCCGCATTTCCGCCGTCACCGGAGCCCAGCGCAGGATGGCGGCTTCCAGCTTTGCCAGCTCGATGGGCTTGGTCAGGTAATCATCCATGCCGGCATCGCGGCATTTCTGGGCGGCATCGCTGACCGCGTCGGCGGAAAGCGCGATGACGGGGACATGCCGGCCATCGGCGGCGGCCCCTTCATCAACGCGGATGGCGCGGGTCATGTCATACCCGTCCATTTCTGGCATGTGGCAGTCGGTGACCACCAATCCGAAGCGGCCCGTGCGCCACGCTTCCAGCCCCTCCAGCCCATTGCCTGCGATCTCGGCGGCGAAGCCCAGCTTGCGCATGGCCTGCCGGATGACGATCTGGTTGGTGGCATTGTCCTCCACCACCAGGACCAGGGCGCCATTGGCCGCCGCTTCATCCACCTCCGGCGCCTGCCAGACGGTCTCGCTGCTGCCCGTCGTGGCGGTGATGTCCAGGGAGGCGCGGCCATCGGCGGCGGCCACCACCTTGATCAGGCGGGCTTGGCGCACCGGCTTGGGGATGGCGGCGAAGATGCCCTTGGCACGGCCCGCCTCCGACAGGGTGGAGACCAGCAATACCGGCGCAATCAACACCGTCCGCGTTCCCCCCGTACCGTCCGCCAGCCCCAGCCGGCGGGCAATGTCCAGCCCGACCCCGTCGCCCGGATAGGCATCGATCAGGATCGCGTGGAAATGCATGCCGTCATCGGCGGCCTGACGCAGGGCCGCCAGGGCCGACGCCTCATCCGCCATCTCCACCACTTCCGCCTCCCGCGCCGTCAGGCTGCGGGTCAGGCTGGCGCGTTCGGCCGGCAGCCCGCCCAGGACGGCGACGCGCAGGCCCCACAGCGATGGTTCATCCACCGCGCCCTCATCTGCTTTGCCCTCGTCCAGCCGCAGCTCGCACCAAAAGGTGGAGCCTTCGCCCGCTTCCGACGTGACGCCGATGGTGCCCCCCATCAGTTCCACCAGACGCCGGCAGATGGACAGGCCCAGCCCGGTCCCGCCAAAACGGCGGGCCGTGGACCCGTCGGCCTGGGCGAAGGGCTGGAACAGCTTGGCCTGCTGTTCCGGGGTCAGGCCGATGCCCGTATCCACAATCTCCGCCCGCAGACCGACCTTGCCATCGCCCGCATCGGGCATGCGGTTCAAACGGACGGTGACGCCGCCATGTTCGGTGAACTTGATGGCATTGCCGGTCAGGTTCAGCAGCACCTGACGCAGGCGGGTGGGATCGGCCACCAGATGTCGGGGCAGGGCGGGATCGACATCCACGGTCAGGGCCAGGCCCTTTTCCTCCGCCCGGCGGGCCAGAAGATCGCCCACCCCCTCGGCCAGGGACAGGATGTCGGTATCGATCCATTCGATATCCAGCTTGCCGGCCTCGATCTTCGAGAAATCCAGAATATCGTTGATGATGGTCAGCAGCGCGCCGCCACTGTCGCGCACCACCTTCACCATGCCCTGCTGATCCTCGTTCAGCGGGGTATCGGCCAGCATTTCCGCCATGGCCAACACACCATTCATCGGCGTGCGGATTTCGTGGCTCATGGTGGCCAGGAAGGTGGATTTGGCGCGGGTGGCCTGTTCGGCCTCATCGCGGGCGCGGGCAAGGTCCAGGTTGGTGGCGGCCAGGATGTCGGACTGTTTGCGGATGCGGGCATCGGTGCGGCGGCGGAACTCCATGCCGCCGATCAGGCCCAGCAGCAGCAGCGCCACCAGGATGGGCGGCGTGCTTTCCCGCATGACGGCGCGCAGATGGCCCGTGCCATCCTGTGCCATCACCATGCGCCAGGGCGATTTGCGCAGGATATGGCTGGTGAAGGTCCAGCCATCCTTCTCCAGCCGCATCTGGCCGTCGCGGCTGATTGTTTCCTGGATGGCGGCTTTCAAGGCGGCCTCCGGTGGATGCCGCCGCCCCTCGCCATGCGAGACGCCAATCATTTGCCCGTCCGGCGCCACCAGCGCCAGCGTGCCGAACCCGGATGGAAACCCATCCAGCAGGGAGGAGAGATAGCCGACCGTCATATCCAGGGCGACCACGCCCAGATGCCGGTCGCCCTGATAGACGGGCATGCCGATGGTGGCCATCATGCCCTTGCCACCATCATCCTCATACAGTTTGGAGAAGAACAGTTCCCCCGATGGGTTGTTGGCAGGCAACGAGGCCTGGAAATATTCCATTTCCAGGTCCTTGTCGGCAAAGGTCAATTCCGCCGACGCCACGAACGGATAAACGAACTCGAACCGCTGGGCCGAGATGTAATAGACCCAGGGAATATTGGGCAGCCGTCGCTGCGCCTGGGAAAAGGCGGTGTGCAGCGACAGTGCCGCCTCCATCTCCGCCTCAAAATCCGGACCGCGGCTGTTCAGCCCACCCAGACCCGTCATATTGCCGACCAGATCACGCTGATAGGGGCTGGGCGGATTGTCCAGATGGTAGGAACCATCCTCGCCCGCCTGCAGGGCGCGGCGCAGCGGGGTGGGCGGGGCGCCCGGCACCGCCTTGACCAGCCCTTCCTCCATCTGCGCATGCATCAGTTCCAGGAAATCCAGCGCCGTGCCGACCGCCTGTTCCACGCGGCGGGTCACATCCACGCGGGCCGTCTGACGCTGTTCCTCCAGGCGATGATTGGCTTCCGCCATCTGCAGCCAAAGGAAGGTCACGACCGCCGCAATGGCCGCCACGTAAAATAGGAGATGCCGTACCGGTATCCGCACGTCCGCCGCCCCGTTCTCTATCTTCGATAGTGAACGGACCATAAAAATCGCGGAAATTCAACCAGGCGTTCTCTTTTACCGGCGCCACATGGTCACATGCGGAATGCCGCCATCATCATAGGGTGGGCCTTCGGCGGCAAAGCCGAAACCGGCATAGAACTCCGCCAGATGCTGTTGCGCACCAATCTCGATCGGCTGCCCCGGCCATGTCCGGTCCATGAAGTCCAGCCCTTCCTGAACCAGCCGCCGGCCAAGTCCCGTGCCGCGCCCCGCCGGCCCCACCACGATACGCCCGATGAAGGCCGGGCTGTCCCGGTCGGGCCCACGGGCGCGCAGATAGGCAACCAGCGTGCCCGCCGGGTCGGTAACCAGCAGATGCTGGCAAAACGGGTCCAGCCCGTCCAGGTCGGGATAGGGCGACTGCTGCTCCACGATGAATACATCCTGGCGGAAGCGCAGCATGGCGTAGAGGCTGGCAATGTCGAAATCGTCGAAATGCTGCCAGCAAAAATTCAGTTCACTACTCATCGCCGGGTGCTCAACAGCACGGCCAGCTTCTCCCGCAGGCCCACCACCGTCACCGGCTTGGCGATAAAGGCATTCACGCCCAGATCGCGGGCCTTCAGCACCATGTCCTTTTGGGCATGGTTGGTCAGGAAGATGACGGGCGTGCGCCGGCCCAGTTCTTCCTTCTGCCGCAATTGCTGCAGGAAGGTCAGCCCGTCCATGGGCGCCATCTCGATATCGCAGATGATCACGTCGGGCTTGCGTTCCAGCGCCAGGGTCAGGCCGCCGGTTCCTTCATCCGCCTCAAAAATCTGATTGAATTCAAGCTGCTTCAGGATACGGGACACGACGGTCCGGATGAAGGCCTGATCCTCAACGATCAGGGCATTCATACGGCTGAAGCTGCTGAAACCCACCATCGTACTTTTCCCCATGGACGCGCATGTATCCAGGGTCTTGCGACCTCGGACCGTCCTAGTTGACTACAAGGCGTCGATGGCGGCAACCACCCGATCAATCATGCCGGGTATTTTCAGGGCATTTGTGCGCGCATCCGCATAGTCCCCCTGCTTCAGGGACCGTTCGACACTGTCGGCCAGGGCGCCAAGCGCGGGGGCGCCCCCATTCTTCGCAACACCGGCCAGGGCATGAATGCCGCGTCGCGCCGCGTCCATATCGTCGCTGGCAAAGCCCTTCTCCGCCTCTGCCCGCAAGGTGTGGAGAGAGCTGGTGAACTCCGCCAGGAACCCGCGCGCATCGCCATCCAGGCCGCCGAACAGATCAAGGGTCATGGCGGGGTCGAAGATCGCTGCTTCTACCGGGGCCGCTGCCGATACTGCTGTCTGCGCCGCCGTTCCCAGCCAGCGTGACAGGCAGCGTTCCAGTTGCGTCAGGTCCAGCGGCTTGGACAGGAAATCATCCATGCCGGCATTGATGCAGCGCTGATCCTCTCCCGCCATGGCATTGGCCGTCAGGGCGATGATGGGCAGACGCGGCAATCCGTCCTCGGCCTCCCGCGCGCGGATGGCGGCGGTCAATTCATACCCGTCCATCACCGGCATGTTGCAGTCGGTCAGCAGCAGACCATGCGCGCCGGGACGCCAGGCCGCCAGTGCCGCCGCCCCGTCGGCATGGATTTCGACCGCGAATCCAAGGATCGACAGCTGCCGGCTGATCACCATCTGGTTCACGCGCTGATCCTCCGCCACCAGGATCAGACGGCCCTGGGCCGCTGCCTCTTCGGGGCTGGGGGCGGCGATGGCCGCGCGCGGTGCAGCAGCCGTGACCGACGTGCTGCCGGCCAGCCGGTTGGCGGCAACGGCAACGGCCCGAAACAGGGCGGACCGGCGCAGGGGACGGGCCACCAACTGCGTTCCGGCCGGAATGTCGCCCGACCGGCGCGAATCTGCGTCCGCAATCACGACGGCGGGCAGGGGCCCCTCCGGCACCGGCCAGGAGGCACCGCTGCGCCCGGCACAGATGACAATATCCGCCGACGGCGCGCCCGCATCCATGGGCACCGCGCCCGCCTGCACCAGATAGGCGCTGACCGTCTGCGCCAGTTCCGGTTCGGCGATGTCGAGCGCGACATGCAGGCCGGCAATGTCGGCGAAACCTGCCCCATCCGATGTCCCCTGATCGGAAACTTCCAGATCCAGCGTGAACCAGAAGGTGGAGCCGTGGCCCGGCACGCTGTCCAGCCCGATATGGCCCTTCATCAGTTCGATCAGGCGGCGGCTGATGGACAGGCCCAGGCCGGTGCCACCAAAGCGGCGGCTGGTCGATACTTCCGCCTGGGCAAAGGGCTGGAACAGTTTGGTCTGCTGATCCGGTGCGATGCCGATGCCGGTATCGGTGACGGAAACACGGATGCGGGCCACGCCGGGGGCCGCGTCGGGGTGACGCTCTGCCCGGACCATGACACCGCCCTGTTCGGTGAACTTGATGGCATTGCCGGTCAGGTTGAACAGGATCTGGCGCAGCCGCACCGGATCACCCATCAGCGCGGTCGGAATGGCCGGATCGACATGCAGATCGAAGGACAGGCCCTTCTTGCGCGCCGCCGGGGCCAGCGTGTCGGCCACCCCCTCCATGATGGCACCGATATCGACCGGATGCCGGTCGATATCCATGCGACCGGCCTCGATCTTCGAGAAATCCAGGATATCGTCGATGATCCGCAGCAGGGCGCCCGCCGAATCCTGTGCCGTCAGCAGCATGTCGCGCTGATCGGCATCCAGCGGCGTATGGCCCAGCAGTTCCAGCATGCCCAGCACCCCGTTCATGGGTGTGCGGATCTCATGGCTCATGGCGGCCAGAAAGCTGGATTTCAGCTTCGACGCGCTTTCGGCCATGCGGGCGCTGCGGATATTGTCATAGGACCGCAGGCCCGTGATGATGGTGATGAACAGCTTTTCCGAGGTCAGTTCGGTCTTCGACTTATAGTCGTTAATGTCATAATTGACGATGACGTCCCGCACCGGGGCCTGGCCCGGCTGACCGGTGCGCAGAATCAGGCGCGTATCGGTATTGGAAAATTCCTCACGGATGCGGCGCGCCAAGCGCAGGCCGGCATCATCCGTCTCCATCACGATGTCCAGCAGGGCGACGGCAATATCCTCGCGCCGGCGGAAGACATCATCCGCCTCATTCCCCGACCGGGCGGTCAGCAGTTCAAGCGGGCGGTCCTTGTAACGCAGCTTGGACAGGACCAGCCGCGTCATGATGTGCACCTCCTCGTCGTCATCAACGACCAGGACGGGCCAGGGCGGGAGAGGCGGCGGGGTGACAGGGGCCGCGGCGTTCACGCCCTCTGACGCGCCGAACAGCGCATCATCATCTTCCGGGGCGAACAGGTCATCCGCGTCATCACCACCCATGAATGCACAACCTTCCCTGCCAACCTGCCGCGCACTATGCGGAACCAAGTCTAAACGCAACGTTAACCAACAGTCTCGCGGCAAAGCGTCTGCGTCAGCAATGCTAGCAGCATATCAGGGCTTTATGTCGATTTCCCGTGCGAACGCGACAGGGGACTTGCCCCTGCCGCGCGTTTCGGCTAGGCGTGTGCCTGACGGAAGTGTGGCCGAGTGGTTTAAGGCAGCGGTCTTGAAAACCGCCGTGGGGCAACTCACCGTGGGTTCGAATCCCACCGCTTCCGCCACCTTTTCCCTTACATATCCCCGATCACCAGCGCCGCTTCGCCGCACCGAACGGCGGGCGCTTGACCAATGGTTTTGGCGGCGGGGGTGGGGGAGGTGGCGGCGGAGGGGGCGGAAGATCGGCCGTCACCTTCTCTCCGGCGGCCATCTGGGCCAGCGCCTGCATCAAGGTGCGCGCGCCCGCCATTCGGGTTTCGTCGGAATCCCAGGGACGCAGGAAGACCAGCTTATGGTCTGTGGGCCGCAGCTTCGCCGTCCCCGCCTGCTTCTGGATGAATTCCACCAGCTTGGCCGGATTTTTGAAGCTGTTGTTGCGGAAGCCCACGGTGGCCCCCTTCGGCCCCGCGTCCAGATTGGATACGCCCGCGTCCTTGCACAGGCGCTTGATCTCCATCAGGCGCAGCAGATTATCGACCTCCGGCGGCATCTTGCCGAACCGGTCGATCAATTCCACGCCAAACGCTTCCACTTCATCCTTGCTGTCAAGGTCGGACAGGCGGCGGTAAAGGGTAAGGCGCACGCCCAGGTCGGGGACATAGCTTTCGGGGATCAGGACCGGCATGCCCAGCGCGATCTGCGGCGACCAAGCGTCTTCGGCCACCTGCAGGTCCGACAGGCCGCCGCGTGCCGCCTCCACCGCTTCTTCCAGCATCTGCTGGTACAGTTCCACGCCGACCTCACGGATCTGGCCCGACTGTTCCTCGCCCAGCAGGTTGCCGGCACCACGGATATCCATGTCGTGGCTGGCCAGCTGGAAGCCCGCGCCCAGGCTGTCCAGCGTTTCCAGCACATGCAGGCGCTGCTGCGCCGTGGCCGACAGGACCGTCTTGGGCTGATAGGTCAGATAGGCGTAGCCGCGCACCTTGGACCGACCCACGCGGCCCCGGATCTGGTAAAGCTGCGCCAGACCGAACAGGTCGGCGCGGTGGACGATCATGGTGTTGGCGCGCGGGATATCCAGGCCGCTTTCGATGATGTTGGTGGCCAGCAGCACGTCATATTTGCCATCGTCGAAGGCCGTCATCACGTCCTCCAATTCCGTCGCCGCCATCTGGCCATGGGCGGTGATCAGCTTCACCTCCGGCACCAGTTCCTCCAGCCGGGCGCGGACCTTGTCCATATCCTCCAGGCGCGGACAGACATAGAAGCTCTGCCCGCCCCGGTGATGTTCGCGCAGGATCGCCTCGCGGATCACCACGGGATCGAAGGGCAGGACGAAGGTGCGTACGGCCAGACGGTCGACGGGCGGTGTGGCGATCACCGACAATTCGCGCACGCCGGACAAGGCCAGCTGCAGGGTGCGCGGGATGGGCGTGGCCGACAGGGTCAGCACATGCACATCGGCGCGCAGCTCCTTCAGCCGTTCCTTCTGCTTCACGCCGAAATGCTGTTCCTCGTCCACGATGACCAGGCCCAGGCGCTTGAAATCCAGGCTCTTGCCCAGCAGGGCATGGGTGCCGATGACGATATCGACGGTGCCGTCGGACACACCCTGCTTGGTCAGGTTGGCATCCTTGGTGGTGACCATGCGCGACAATTGCCCGATACGGACCGGCAGGCCCGCAAACCGTGCTTCGAACGTGCGGGCATGCTGACGTGCCAGCAGGGTGGTGGGCACGACCACAGCCACCTGACGGCCCGCCATGACGGCCAGGAAGGCGGCACGCAGCGCCACCTCCGTCTTGCCAAAGCCGACATCGCCGCAGATCAGGCGGTCCATCGGCTTGCCCGATCCCATATCCTCGATCACATCGTCGATGGCCCGCAACTGGTCGTCCGTCTCCGCATAGGGGAAACGGGCGCAGAACTCATCCCAGGCGCCATCGGGAATGGGCACGGCATCGGCCCGGCGCAGGGCGCGTTCGGCGGCGATGCGCAGCAGGGCATCGGCCATGTCCTTCAGACGGCGCTTGACCCTGGCCTTGCGCGACTGCCAGCCGACACCGCCCAGCTTGTCCAGGGTGGCGCCTGCCTCCTCGCTGCCATAGCGGGACAGGACCTCGATATTCTCTACCGGCACATACAGCTTGTCGCCGCCATCATAGATGATGCGCAGGCAATCATGCGGCGCACCACCGACGGTCAGCGTCTCCAGACCATCATATTTGCCGATGCCATGATCGATATGGACGACGAAATCCCCAGGGTTCAGCGATGCAGCTTCCGCAATGAAATTGGCGTTGCGGCGCTTTTTCTTTGACCCGGCGCGGACCAGACGGTCGCCCAGGATATCCTGTTCGGTGATCACGGCCAGACCGGGGGCCGTGAAGCCATGGTCCAGCGGCAGGACGATCAGCGCCGCCGTCCCCTTGTCCAGCGTCAGCAGATCGGCCCAGGCATCCACGGCCTTCAGCCGCGTCAGCCCATGTTCTTTCAGCACCGACAGCAGACGGTCGCGCGATCCGGTCGTATAGCCGGCGATGACGGAGGTGCGGCCATCGCGGGTCAGTGCCTCGATATGCTCGCGCAGCACATCATAGACATTGACGCCGGACTGCACACGGGCATCGGCAAAATCGCGGCCCTTGCGCCCGCCGCCATCCACCATGTCCTTGTTGGATGTCTCCCCCTCAATCGCGGCGAAGGGCGAAAGCTGCGCCACCGCGCGTACGGCCAGATGCCGGTCGAACGTGTCGCCATCCAGGAACAGCAGGGACGGGGGAATGGGCTTATAGGCCGGATTGCCGGATTTCTTCTCCGCCTCCACCATGGTGCGGCGGGCGCTGTAGAAATCCTGGATCTGCTCCAGCCGCTCGTCGCGCGCCTGTTCGACATTGGGGTCGAGCGTCACCGACGCGTCAGGCAGATAATCGAACAGGGTTTCCATGGAGCTGTGGAATAAGGGCAGCCAATGTTCCATGCCCGCATGCTTGCGCGCCGCACTCACCGCCTCATACAGCGGGTCGTCATCCATAACGGCACCGAAATGCTCGCGGTAGCCGGTGCGGAAGCGCTGAATCGACATTTCGTCCAGGAACACTTCCGACATGGGCGTCAGCAGGAAGCCGTCGCGCTTATCGACCGTCAACTGGGTCATGGGATCAAAGCTGCGCACCCCGTCCAGATCATCGCCGAACAGGTCCAGGCGCAGCGCCTCCCCGCTGCCGGGTGGGAACAGGTCGATGATACCGCCCCGGATGGCAAACTCCCCCGGTTCCCGCACCGTCTGCGCGCGGATATAGCCGTTCTGCGACAAAAACCGTTGAAGCTCCGCCACGTTGATGCGCGATCCCACCTTGCCGGCGAAGCTGGCATTACGGAAGGCCAGCCGGGGCGGAAGCTTCTGCACCACGGCATTGACGGTGGTCAGCACCAGGAACGGCTTGCCGGTATTGGGGCGCAGCAGCCGTGTCATGGTGGTGATGCGCTGGGCCACGATCTCCCCATTGGGGGAAATGCGGTCATAGGGCAGCACGTCCCAGGCCGGGAAATGCAGCACCTCCACATCCGGCGCGAAGAAGGACACCACCTCTGCCAGCCGCGCGGCGCGGGCATCATCGCTGGCGATGTGCAGCAGGCCCGCCGACCCGCCGCGTTTGGCCAAGGCCGCCAGCAATCGCGCATCCTGCCCGTCCGGCGCGCCGGACAGCAGCATGCGGCGCGGATGGCCCAGGTTAAGGGCGATGTCGGGCGTGGGGATCATGCTCATGACAAGGGCGCTTCACGGCTATCGGCAAGGATGCGGCGGGTATAGCAGGGTTCGTGGCCGATGGGAACAAAAGGGGGACGCATCCCCCAACATGCCGTCAACCCTGCTTCTCGCCAGCCTTGATCCAGAAGACGGCGCAATAATCAATGGGCTGGATATGGTCGGTGATCCCGTGCGCGTCACGGAAATCGTGCACTGCCTGCTTGCAGGCGGGGATGATGTTGTAATCATCGACGATGATCACCCCGCCGGGGGAGACCTTGTGGTACAGGCTGGTCAACCCGTCCATGGTCGATTCATACATGTCGCCGTCAAGGCGCAGCAGGGCCAGTTTCTCGATGGGGGCGGTGGGCAGCGTGTCCTTGAACCAGCCCTTCAGGAACTTCACCTGATCGTCCAGCAGATCATATTTCTGAAAATTGGCCTGCACTTCTTCCAGGCTGATGGCCAGTTCGACGTATTTCGACAAATCGTCGTACTTGGCATCTTCCGGATATTGTTCGGCATTGATGGGCGGCAGCCCTTCGAAACTGTCGGCTACCCAGACGGTGCGGTCGGTCACATTCAGGGCGGCCAGGATGGCACGCATGAAAATGCAGGCACCACCGCGCCACACCCCCGTTTCGATCAGGTCGCCGGGGATATTCTCCCGCACCACATGGACGACGGCGTCACGCAGATTATTCATCCGCTTCTCACCGATCATCGTATGGGCCTTCAGGGGCCAATCATGGCCCACCTCACGGTGAAACCGGCTGAACGGCTGGCCATAGGGGCCGCAGCCGGGGTCCTCATAGATCAATCCCGTCAGACACTTCTTCATCAACTCGATGTAAAGAAGACGGGGATCGGTCTGCACCATCATGGAACCTCAAGGCTGGGGCGGCGGCCGGAACGGCGGACAAGGCCCGGTACCATGTCTGCTTGTTCCGGCCTGATCCTGTCAAGCGCACCAGCTCACTTTACCTCAACCGCGTAGGTCGCGACGTCCGGCGTGGTCTTGATCAGGCCGCGCGCCTTGAGGAACTGCGCGAACCGGTCATAGCGGGCATTGTCCAGGGCGCGCGGGCTATGGGCGAAGCGGGCGATGCTGTCCTTCCAGGCGCGCTTGTTCAGCTCCGTATCCAAATCCTTGCGGCCCTTGATAAACAGGCCCCAGGCCTCGTCCGGATGGTTGATCAGGAACTGGGTGCCGCGTTCCACGGCGTTCAGGAAACGGCCGATGCGCGGGTCATTCACCTTGTTCTTCGCGGTAATGAAGACCAGCTCGTCATAGGCGGGCACGCCCTCTTCCTCGGGGAAGAAGGCCCGGCCTTCCTTCTTCTCAATCGCCATCTGGTTCAGTTCGAAATTGCGGTAACCGCCGACAATGGCG
Source organism: Niveispirillum sp. FG156 (assembly GCF_057809555.1). Classification (NCBI taxonomy): domain Bacteria; kingdom Pseudomonadati; phylum Pseudomonadota; class Alphaproteobacteria; order Rhodospirillales; family Azospirillaceae; genus Niveispirillum; species Niveispirillum sp. FG156. The sequence continues at coordinate 102,918 of NZ_JBMDKE010000017.1, forward strand.
TCCACCTGACCCGTGAACAAAGCCGGCGACAGGGAGAAATTGACGTTGATCAGGGTGATGTCCTTCAGCGACAGGCCGTGCTTTTCCAGCATGGCGCCCAGCAGCGCATCCTCGAACCCGCCGACAGAGAAGCCGACCTTCTTGCCCTTCAGGTCCTTGATGGACTTGATCGGCCCATCCTTCAGGACGATGACACTGTTCAGCGGCGTGGCGACCAGGGTGCCGACGCGGACCACCGGCAGGCCGGCATCGACCTGCAAATGCAGCTGCGGCTGATAGGACACGGCGATATCACCCTGGCCGGCGGCGACCAGACGCGGCGGGTCGTTGGGATCGGCGGGCGCGATCATCTCCACCGTCAGGCCTTCCTCCTTGAAGTAGCCCTTTTCCTGCGCGACATAGAGCGGGCCATGGTCGGGGTTCACGAACCAGTCCAGCAGCACCGTCATCTTGTCCTGCGCCAGGGCGGGCAGGGTGCCTGTCGCACTGGCGGTCATGGCGGCGGCCACGGCCACCGCGCGCATCCAACGCATCTTCATCATCTCTCTTCCTTGCTCATCACGCTGTCAGGCAGCCAGGGCAATGCCCGGCGAACGGTAAGATCGACCAGCAGCCACAGGCCAACGGCCAGCAGCGCCAGAATGAAAAGGGCGGCGAAGGTCAGGTCCGTCTGCACCCGCGCCGTGGCGTGCAGCATCAGGTAGCCCAGCCCCGCCGACGCCCCGACCCATTCCCCCACCACGGCCCCGATGGGGGCCACGGCGGCGGCCATGCGCAGGCCGGAGCCGAGCGCCGGCAATGCCGCCGGCATGCGGATATGGCGCAATACCGCCCAGGGGCTGGCCCCCATGGTTCGGGCCAGATCAAGCCAGCCGGGATCGGTGCGGCGCAGCCCGTCGAAGAAGCTGGCGGTGACGGGAAAGAAGATGATCAGGGTGGCCATCGCCACCTTGGACGCCATGCCATAGCCCAGCCACAGCACCAGCAGCGGGGCAATGGCAAAGACCGGCACCGCCTGGCTGGCCAGCAGCAGCGGCAGCAGCCAGCGCCGGGCCGCCACCGATGCCGTCAGGGCCAGCGCCGCCAGCCCGCCGCAGACCGTGCCCAGGATCAGGCCCAGCACAATCTCCAGCAAGGTATAGCCCGCATGGCCGGCCAGCAGCGCCCAGTCGTCGACCAGACGCAGCGCCACCCGTTCCGGCCCCGGAAGGATGAAATGCGGCAGATCCGCCAGCCGCACCAGCAGCGCCCAGGCCAGGATCAGCCCCGCCAATGTCACGATAGCGCGCAGGAAACGACCTGCCCTCATGCCGCCTCTCCCCCGCCGCGCAGGCGTGACAGCAATTCACCCTGCAGCGTCAACAACGCGTGTTGATCCGGCGGGCGCGGCGTGTCGCCAACCGGGGTCAGCGGTGTGGAGAGCCGTGCCGGACCACCGCTCAACACCAGCACCTGATGCCCCAGGCGCAACGCCTCCATCGGGTCATGCGTCACCATGATGACGGTACGGTCGCACAGAAGCCGCGCCGCCAGATCCTGCATATCCAGCCGGGTGATGGCGTCCAGCGCTGAAAAAGGCTCATCCATCAGGACGATGGGCCGGTCCTCGAACAGGGTGCGGGCCAGGGCCGCGCGTTGCCGCATGCCACCCGACAGGGCATCGGGCCGGTCGCCCGCGCGGTCCCCCAGGCCGACATTGTTCAGCAGGGCCATGGCCCGCGCCCGGTCCGTGGCGCCGACCCGGCCCCCGCGCAGCGTGACGCCCAGCGTCACATTCTCCAGCACGCTGGCCCAGGGCAGCAGCAGATCCTGCTGCCCCATCCAGGCGATGCGACCGGACAGCGGTTTGCCATCATCGGCGGTGACGCTACCCGTACCGGCCAAAAGCCCCGCGATCAGCCGCAGCAGGCTGGACTTGCCAACCCCGCTGGGGCCCAGCAGGCAGGTGGTCATGCCCCCCGGTGCGTGCATCGACAGCCCGCTGAACAACAGGCGCCCGCCAAAGCCGATGGCGGCGTCGGAAACCTGAATGGCGGGGGCGGGCGGGGCCGCAGCGGGCCCCGGAACATCAATCATGGATCACTGTCCCTACGCCGGTATCAGCCGGATCAGGTTCCAGGGGTCGTCCCGTACAGGACCTCTCAGCCGACCATCGGCTCCCCCCAGTGAGGTTGGTTGGTTATGGCAAAGCACCGCAGGGGCCGCAAGGAAATGATTGGAACCCTGACGATCCCCCTGGTCGGCCCTTGGCCATGCGGACCGGATGCGGTTGAGTGAAGGTCCATCGATTGTGGAGGCCGTTCTGATGCACCGCACCTTGTTGATCGCCGCCCTGCTTGCCGGCCTGTCGCTTCCGGTTTCGGCGGCGACATTGCCGGAAGGCCCGGCCCTGCGCGCCACCATTGAAAAGGTCGATGCCGAATTCTTCGACCTGTTCTTTGAACAATGCGATCCCGCACGGGCCGCCGCGTCACTGACCACCGATTTCGAGATGTATCACGACAAGGACGGGGAAGTGGCACGCTCGGGCGCCGACATGGTCAAGCTCTATACCAAGCAGTGCGAGGGGCGAAAGGCGCCTGACGCGTGGCGGTCACGGCGCGAACTGGTGGCGGGCAGCATGACCCTGCACCCGATTGCCGGCGTCGGTGTGTTCCAGCAAGGCGAACATGTCTTCTATGAGCGGCAGGGGAACGGGCCGGAAAAGCTGGTGGGAAGGGCCAAGTTCAGCCAGTTCTGGCGGCTGGAGGTCGACGGCTGGAAACTGGCGCGGGTCTTTTCCTACGATCACGAAGCCATTAAATAACTTTCCGCCTCTTGTGCCATGCGGCGGCGCAACATAAGTTGCATTCATCATGCCCGACAGCGCTGCCCCGCTCCTCTCATCCGTCGCCACGACCCGCCCGCTTTACCTGGGTGGTGAAATCTATCGCCATTCCAGTTACGGCAAGAAACACCCGCTTTCCATTCCGCGCGTGTCGGTGGCGACCGATCTGGCCCGCGCCATGGGCTGGCTGGATGATGCCGTCTATCTGGACAGTCCGATGGCCACGGCGGAACAGCTGGCCCGCTTCCATGACCGCGATTATATCGCGGCGGTACAGCGGGCGGAGCGGGATCAGAAAGTCGATCTGGATACGGCCCTGCGCTATGCGCTGGGCAAGCTGGAAAACCCGGTTTTCCCGGAAATGTACCGCCGTCCCGCCATCGCCGCCGGTGCCGCCATCCTGGCCGCCGACCTGGTGCGCGATGGCGGGGTGGTGCATTCCCCGGCCAGCGGCACCCACCATGCCCGCCCCGGTCGGGCCAGCGGCTTCTGCTTCTTCAATGCGCCGGTGCTTGGCATCATGGCGCTGCTGGATCAGGGGCTGGACCGTATCCTCTATGTCGATCTCGACGCGCATCATGGCGATGGGGTGCAGGATGCCTTCCATGATGATGAACGCGTCCTGACCATCTCCACGCATGAGGAGGGGCGCTGGCCGCACACGGGCAAGCTGGATGATCGTGCCGGTGGCATGGCGCGCAATATCCCGCTGCCCGCCGGCGTGAATGATGATGAATTCCGCCATGTGGTGGAGGAAGCGATCATCCCGCTGGCCGTTGCCTATCGGCCCCAGGCCATGATGATCCAGACAGGGGCCGACGTCCTGGCCGATGATCCCCTGTCGCGCCTGTCCTTGTCCAACCGCGCGCTGTGGCGGGCGGTGGGCGATCTGGTGGGGCTGGCCCCGCGCACCATCGTGGTGGGCGGCGGCGGCTATAATCCCTGGTCGGTGGGGCGTGCCTGGGCCGGCATCTGGGCCGTGCTGAACGGGATCGACCCGGCAGAGGCTCCGCTGACCCCTGCCGCGGCGGACGTCCTGAAATCCCTGACCTGGGACCGGCGGGAGGGGCGCAATCCGCCCCGCCGCTGGATGGAAACGCTGGTCGATCCGCCGCATGAGGGGCCGATCCGCGACATGGTGCGGCAGGCCGCAGCATCCGTGCGCGACCTGTGGTAAGGTCTGGCTTACTGTAACCCAGCGCCTGGAACCATCATGCTGCTGCGCCGTCTGGCCCTTGCCCTGCTGCTGTCCCTTTCCCCCGTCATCCTGCCCGGCGCCATGCCCGATGCCGCCGCCCAGATGGGGCCGCAGACGGGACTGAATCGCGACACGCTGGTGATTGAAACCAAGGGCGGCCAGCGCCACAGCTTCAATGTCGATCTGGCCCTGACCCCGCAGCAGCAGGCTATCGGCCTGATGTTCGTGGAGAAGATGGCGGATGAGAAGGGGATGCTGTTCCTGAACGATCAGGAAGGCAAACTGTCCTTCTGGATGAAGAACACCCTGATCCCGCTGGATATCATCTTCATCGATGCCAACGGCTATATCCTGAACATTCAGCATGGCAAGCCGCTGGACCTGACGCCGCTGCCATCCGCCGGGGCGGCGCTGGCGGTGCTGGAACTGAATGGCGGGCTGTCGGCCAAGCTGGGGATCAAGGCGGGTGACCGGCTGCTGCATCCCGCCTTCGGGGTACGCCGTCCGTAACCATCATGCGCCACGCGGGCAACTGACGCCCTGAAACGCCCGAAACCAGCGCATTTCCAAACGGATACGGCGTGGTAAAATCGGGTATGGCATTCTATACGTCCCCTTTGCAGCGACTGCCCACGCCGGTGACGCCGCCGTCGAAGGATCGTCACGTTCTGGGTGTCAACAGGATTGAGGAACGGCAGCGGCGGGAGGAAAAGGGACGGGAAGGGCGCAGCCTTCGCCATCGCCTGATCGACCTGGTGATGGACGAGGTCGAAAGCCTGCCCGACCTGACCACCCCGCAGAAGCAGCGTATCCGCAACAATCTGGGCCGCTTCGCCGACCGGCAGCCCGACCATCCGCCGGACCACCCGCCGCCGCCGCCGCCAACACCCGATCAGACCCTGGCCGCCATGACGGCGGAGGAGGAGATGCCGGCAGAAGCCCCGGCCCTGCCGGCGGTCGGCGATGGGGTCGATGCGGTACAACTGGCGCAGCAGATTCAAATCCTGCTGGGTCTGCATAGCGAACGGGCCACCAAGATTTCCAACTATATCCATGCCCTGATGGCCGTCACCCCGGACAGCCATCAGGTGGATCTGGATATCTGACGCCGGCCCTTATTTCCCCAGCGCCTTGATCAGTTCGCCCATATTCTTGACGAAGGCTGCGGTGGAGATGCCTTCCACCGGGTAATCGGCATTGTAGGGGGAGGTGTCATACAGGTCGCCCACACGCGTCGCCCGGTATTCGCCCCCCGTCGGCGTGGCCGGCCCATCGCCGATATAGGGGTTCGATACGGCGGTCAGCTTCACCGGCCAATATCCGCGCGGGTTCAGGCCCCGGATCAGATCGGCCAGCTTGTCGGCACCTGCCACCTTTTCGGCATTGTCGGTCTTCATCATGTCGAAGACATCGACATCGCGCAGCGTGAAATAGCGGGGCAGCTTGTAGGTGCCGGGCTTGGCCAGCATGGGCGAGCCCTTGGAAATCTCTTCGCCCTTCGTGGCCGCCAGCTTCTGATATTCCGCACGCAGGGCGGCGGTGTCGATGGACCGGAAGGACCCGTAATGGGCAATCACCTCATTCGGGCTGTCGCTGGTGTAATACTCACCATTGACCACGTTCGACCCGCGCCGATGCAGATATAGCGGCTTGTCGCTGCCAATTGCCAGGAAGGTCGGGTGCGTGCGGCCCTGGGTGCGCAGGCTGGGCGGTGACTGCACCTTGTCCAGCCAGTCCAGCGCCTCTGGCACCCGTGCCAGATATTTCGCATCGCCGGTCAGGCGGTAGAAGCTCAACAACTGCTTGATATTGTTGGCCGTCGTATGGGTGGCGAAGGCTTCCGGTTCATAGGTGCGTGCACCCGCCGGCTTCAGGTCGGTGGTGCGGTGCTGTAGACCCCAGGCGGGCTGCGGCTGCGGCTGCTGCGTGGCGATGAAGATATCCATGCCGCGCCGGATCGGGTCGATCAGCTTCTTATCGCCCAGCACCTGATAGGCGAAGACCAGCACCTCCAGGTTCTCACCCGACACGTCATCATTGAAGGTGATGTAGCCGGTATAGTCCGGCTTGCCATGCAGGCCGCCATCCTTGACCAGGGGGAAACGCTGTGGCCAGCCGCCAGTGGGATATTGGGCATTCAGGATGAAGCCCAGTGCCTTGTCCAGCGCCTTCTTGATGCCCCTGTCCTTCTTCTCCAGGTACAGGCGCAGCAGGAACTGCGTCGCCTCGGCGGTACCGGCATCGTCAAAGGTGCCGTTGCCGTAATAATGGTGGAATTCCTCCATCCGCCAGGCATTCTTGCCATAGGTGTCGTACCAGCGCTTCAGCGAGTCTTCACCGGCTGTATCGATGACATAGTTCCAGCCACCGCTTTCCAGCTGTCCCTTGATCAGCGCGTCCGCCGTCTTCATGGCGGCATCCAGGTACCAAGCGTCGCCCGTGGCGTGCCAGGCATCCAGGAACAGGTGCCCCATGGTGGGCGTGCCCGGCGGCTGTACCCAGATCATGGTCTTGTTGGCTTCCAACTCACCCCAGCGGCGGGAGAAGTCGGGCAGATACTGCCAGACATAGCCGCCATTGACGGCAGCCTCATCCATCATGAACGTGGCTGCCCGCTTCATGGTGGCCAGGATTTCCGCGCGGCTGGGGGCCTGCACGGCCTCCTGTGCGGCGGGGCTGCTGGTGGCGGTCTGGGCATGGCCGGGCAGGGCCAGCATCAACGGCAGGCAGGCACAGATCAGGGCACGCTTGAAAGCGGCGATGGTCATTCGAACGTCTCCGGGCTTCGCTCCATGGATGGCTCTGCCGGCCATCTCTCAAGCCCCGAGTAAATCACACATGACACCGGTTTCCTAGTGCGATCATGTCGCAAATTGTCACCGGTGTCAGCGTTTGCATTTCCCTCAGGCGCCGGGCGGCGGCATCCGCCGCCTTGGCTTACGCGCACACGGGTGCGCGGGCCAGCGGTCGCTGGCCTCCAAGGATGACCCTTGGTATTGATCATCAGAACCGCACAGTCCCCATCAGTACCCATTCCCGCGGCGGCTGCGGGAAATAGGCGAAGGGACCGTCATTATTGGCCACAACAGTGTTGACCTTGCGGTCGAACAGGTTGCGCCCCGTCAAGGTAACGTCCAGCCCGTCCAGTGCTGCCCAGGTGATGGCGGCATTGGTCAGCATATAGCCGCCGGCCTTGCGGCTGTTGGCCCCGTCATAGGCGTAGTCGCCGGAGATATCGGCCCAAGCGCGCAGGGTGACGGGGACATCCGGCATCGCCTGCACAATCTCCACCCGCCCGGCATGCCGGGGCACACCCGCCACATCCTTGCCGGTGAAATCGAAGGGCCGGTTGGTGTCCGGCTCCAGGAAGGCGTTTTCGGTCCAGATGGCATCGGTAAAGCCATAGGTCAGGTTCAGCGCCGTACCATTGCCCAGATCGGCGGATGCCTCCATTTCCACCCCGCGCGACCGCTGCCTGCCATTATTGATGGTCCGGGCAGACCCGCCGACGGGCAGAAGCTGCAACAGGTCGGAGCGGCGAAGCTGATAGGCGGTGATGCTGGCCGTGAAGCGCCCATCCGCCGTATGGCCCTTCAATCCCGCTTCGATATTGCGGGCGATTTCGGGGTTCAGGTCCTTGTTACGGTTGCGGAAGGACCAGATGGGGCCAAAGCCGGGGCTGAACCCCTCCCCAAACGCGGCATAGGCCGTGACCAGATCACTGACCCGCCAGCGCAGCGATGCCTTGGGGCTGATATGGCTGTCGCTGTCCTTGACGGTGACCTCCGGGTCGGGGCCATAGCCGCTGCCCGACGGGCCGTAATGCACCTTGCGCCGAAACCGGTCCAGCCGCGCGCCCACACTGGCCGCCACCTCGCCCCAATCACCATCGACCTGAGCAAAGGCGGCCTGGGTGCGGTTGCGGGCCTGGGCGTTCAGCAGGTAATCCGACTGCCACAGGTTGGCATCAACATGCGCGCCCGTCAGGGCATTGCGCCGCTGGGTATAGAAGCGGGGGCCGAAATCGAACTCCCCGGTCCAGGTCTCCATATGGTGGGCCTCCACCTGCTCTGCCGACAGACCAGCCAGAACGCGCCAGGTATCATCCAGGCGCGCATCCACCTGCTGTTCGGCAAAATAGGTATCGGTGCTGCCATCCACGCGGAAGCCCGTGAAATTCACGGTGCCGCTGGCCGGGTCATACGGGTTGAAAAACCCTTGGCGACCGGCGGTGTTGGCGTGGCGGGCGTGCAGGCGGGTGGTGCTGGTGACATCCTCCGTCACCGCGCTGGACAGGACCGCCGTGCCCGTCCACATCCGCTTATCAAAGCCGGCACCATCCTGGTTCCAGTTGCCTTTGCGGCCACCGGGTAGGGCGACGGGGATGCCGTTCGCGTCGGTCGGCAATTCGCCGGCCAGCCCCTGTTCGGTGTTCACATAGGTGCCGGTCAGGTTCAGGGTCGTGGCCTCCGTCAGGTCCAGACGCTGTTTCACGAACAGGGTCTGTTCCTCCCGCTCGGTATGGTCGCGCCAGCCATCTGAACCTTGGACCTGCGCGGAGATCAGGATGGCGCCGACATCGCCGGTTGGACGCTGCACCATGGCAGCGGCGTTCCACCAGTCGTGAGAGCCGAAACCGGCCTGTGCCTGGGACAGCGGCTCGTCGCTGACCTCACGCGTGATGTAATTGATGGTGCCGGCAATGGCGCCACGGCCATAAAGGGCGCTGGTGGGCCCGCGCACGACATCGACCTGACCGACAACGCCAAACGGCAGCTGTTCCAGGTCAACCTCATCATCGCCGGTGACGAACGGCACGCCGTCCATCAGGACCGTGATCGTGTCGTTATGCACCCGGTTGGGCACGCCCCGGATGGTGATGTCGGTATAGGTGCCCTGGTCGTTGGTCTTCACGACCAGTCCGGGCAGGCCGCGCAATTCTTCCCCGATGAAACGGGTTGCCTTGGCCTCAAAATCATTGCGGTCCACGCGGGACACGCTGGCTGGGACATCGCGGATGGCGGTGGCGCGGCGGGTGGCGGTGACGACGATCTCGTCAAGAGCCGTTTCTGCCATCACGGGAAGCGACAGGGCCAGAAGGGCGGTCGTCGCGGACAGAATACGGGCGTAGCGGTAGGCAGGGTGTTTCATGGGTTGCGGAACCAATGTCTGGGGTTCGATCAGGATTCCGCGCCTGAATTCACGAAATTTTCTGTCCCCGCAAGAAAAAGCGCGCGGGGGGCAGGGTTGCGTCAGGATTTATCTTCGATAAACGGATTGCTGCCATCCCGCGTTTCCACCTCGATCACCCACAGGTCGGGATCGCGCTTCACATGGCGCTCCACGAATTCCCGCGCCGCCATTTCATCAATCATTTCCCCGCCGGCCCCCGGTTGCCAGCCCAGCTTGCCATTGATGTCGCGGCCCTGGCTGAACATGCGGCTGCCCTGAAACGGCACCGTGATTTTCAACAGAATCAGACCGCTCTCCCGCTCCCCCTTGCGCAGCACATAGGTGGGCACGCCCGCCGCCGACAGCCGCCAGAGATGGCTTTGCACGAACAGATGGGTGGGCAGGCGTTCTTCCATGGTCTTCCGGTCCTGTTCGTGCTCGACTTCAAACGCTTGTTCGATTTGAATGGGCGTTGCTTCTAACCATCATGTCCGGACCCGCCATGCAAGCCCCGACCGCCCCCCTGTTCCGCCGCGCGCTGCTGACCAATGACGATGGGATCGACGCGCCGGGTATGGCGGCGCTGATCGCGGCGGTGACGCCGCTGGCGGGGGAGGTCTGGGTGGTGGCCCCCGAACATGACCAGTCGGGCGTATCGCGCGCCATCAGCCTGCATGGACCGCTGCGCGTTCTGGAACGTGGCCCCCGCCGGTTTGCCGTCATGGGCACGCCCAGCGACTGTGTCGTCATCGGCTTGAGCCATATTCTGAAGGACAATCCGCCCGACATCGTGTTCTCCGGCATCAACCGGGGCGCCAATATGGGGGAGGAGGTGGGCTATTCCGGGACGGTCAGCGCCGCCCTAATGGCGCGGCTGTGCGGTGTGCCAGCCTATGCCGTCAGCCAGGCCTGGCGTGACCGCAACAATGTGCGCTGGCAGACGGCCATATCCGGCCTGGAGGCCATCGTCCGCCGCTTCGGCACCGCACCCGCCAGCGTGCTGAACGTGAATTTCCCGGATGTGGACCCGGAAGAGGTGGCAGGCGTCAGCGTCACGCGTCAGGCCCCGCCGGGCAGCATGGTGATGGGCGTGGAAAGCCGGGAGGATACACGCGGCTTCCCCTATCACTGGCTGTCCATCCGCCGCCATCCGGGGCAGGGGGCCGAGGATACCGATATCGGCGCGCTCCGCCGCCGGGAAATCAGCGTCACGCCCATCGGGTTTGACATGACGGACCATGCGATGCTGGCCAGCTTGCAGGGATAAAACAAAAGGGCCGCCCGGATCGCGCCGGACGGCCCTTTCACTTATCAAACATGCCGGACGGGATCAGGCGGCCTTATTGCCCTTTTCCACCGTATGCATGTCGGCCGCGTCCGTGTGCATCAGCTTGCGGATCAGCGGGGAGGCGACGCAGACGGCGACGCCGATGCCACCGGCCCAGATCAGCAGGTCGTAGAACACGCCCGTATAGACCAGCAGGCTTTCCTGCGGGGCCAGGACGGCACCGCCCTCCGCACTGGCGCTGGCGGCGTTGGAGATGAAGCCCGCCAGATAGTGGGCACCCGCCGACGACAGGAACCAGACGCCCATCATCATGGCCGTGATGCGGGCCACCGACAGGCGGCTGATCATCGACAAGCCGACGGGCGACAGGCACAGCTCACCGGTCGTGTGCAGCAGATAGGCCAGCACCAGCCAGATGATGCCGGTCTGGGCATCCTCGCCCACCATGGTCCCGCCGACGACCAGCGCGCCGAAGCCGAGCGCCACCTGGATGATAGCCAGACCGAACTTCATCGGCGTGGAGGGCTCCAGCCCCTTGCGGGCCAGTGCCACCCAGCCCCAGCTGAACACCGGGCCCAGCAACACGATGAACATCGGGTTGAAAACCTGCACCACCGACGCCGGAACCACCCAACCGAACAGCAGGCGGTCGGAATTGCGGTCGGCGAACAGGGTCAGCGAGGTGCCGGCCTGTTCGAACAGGGTCCAGAACACCACCGACAGCGAGATCATCAGCATCATCGCGATCAGGCGTTCACGCTCGATCTTGGTGCACTGGGTGATGGAGAACCAGATCAGCCCAACCACCACCAGCGCCACGACGGACAGCAGCAGCGTGCCGACGACGTGATGGTTCTGCACCAGCTGCCAGTTGACGACCACGCCGATCAGGGCGGCGATGTAGATCATCCATTCCAGTGACAGGCCGAAGGCCCGCGGCTTGGACAGTTTCACCGGATCGGGCGCTTCGGAATTGCGATACCACTTGGCGCCGCGCGCAAACACGATCAGGCCGAACACCATGCCCAGGCCGGCCAGACCGAAGCCGTATTTCCAGCCATAGGTTTCGCCCAGAATGCCGCAGGCGATGGTGGAGCAGAAGGAACCCAGGTTCACGCCCATGTAGAAGATCGTGTAGCCGGGGTCGCGGCGCGGGTCGTCCTTGCTGCCGTACAGCTTGCCGACCATGGTCGAGATGTTCGACTTCAGGAAGCCGACGCCGGTGATGATGAAAGCCAGCGACAGGAACATGATCTGGTCATAGGGCGACTGGCGCACCACGACACCGTCGATCACCTGGGCCGGGACGCCTTCGAAGGCCATGCCGATATGGCCGCAGACCAGAAGGATGGCGCCCAGCATCACCGCCTTGCGGCTGCCCAGATAACGGTCGGCGATCAGGCCGCCGATCACGGGCATCGCATAGTTCAGGGAGGCGTAGCTGGCATAGATGAAGCCGGCGGTCCCATCGCTATAGAGGAAATGCTTGACCAGATAGAGGGTCAGAAGTGCCCGCATGCCGTAGAAGGAGAAGCGTTCCCACATCTCGGCGAAGAACAGGGGCGCCAGACCACGCGGATGCCCGAAAAAACCCCGTTCGGGGTCGTTTGATATCCAAGCCATTGCAGCCTTGTTGTGTTTGGATGCTGAGGAAGCGCCGCTATAGCATGTTTGTCATGTCCGACATAGGGGGCAACTGTATCGGCCTGTGATGGCCGTCACAGGTGCTGCGGGCAACGAAACCCCGTCTCACACCATCGGCTTAAAGAAATGGCTGGTGATGTCACTCCCGCGGCTTCATCGTAGCGCGGATTAGCGAAGCGTAATCCGCGGAGCGACGCCGCCCCGTCCCAGATGTCGTGCGGCAAGTATCACACAAACAGCGGCCCCGTCTCAAAGCTGCTGCGCTTGCCCAGGTCCTTCTCGTGCCGCGCCAGCCATTCATCGGCTGCCGCCCGGCCCGTGTCGCGCAGGTCCGACAGGAAGCCCCAATCGGCGTTCAGCTTGCTGGACACGCCCAGATGGCCCATCCGTTCCTCCGCCTCGATCCGGTGCAGATGGATGGACCGCATGCCAGACGCCTCTTCCGTCATCGCCCCCTTGGCCAGCAGCCGGTTCACCAACTCGATCGAGCGCAATTCGCGCAGGAAGATGGAGTTGAAGCTGACCTCATTCATGCGATCGACAATGGCGGTCGGGGCCTTGGGCACGTCGGGCCGTTCGATTGGCGTGACCTGCACGATCAGGATATCGTTGGTCCGGCACTGCTTGATCAACGGGTCCAGGACCGGATTGCCCATATAGCCGCCGTCCCAGTAATGCTCCTCCTCGATCCGCACCGCCTGGAACAGGAAGGGCAGGCAGGCGGCGGCCAGCAGGCAGTCGACCGACAGGTCCTTGCCCTGGAACAGCCGCATGCGCCCGCGCGCCACATTGGTGGCGCTGACGAACAGGCGCATATCGGCTGCCTCGCGCAGCACCTTGAAATCGATCAGCCCTTCCAGGACATCGGCCAGCGGGTTCAGGCCCAGCGGGTTGAACTGATAGGGCGACATCATGCGGATCATCAGGTCGAACCCGGCATAGACCGGGTGCGCCTCCACATTGGGATTGCCCGTCAACTGCGTCAGGAAGGACGGCGACAGGGGGCCGAAGGCGTTGGCCTTGGCAACGCGCCGCCAGAACCGGTACAGCAGATCACGCGCCGCCTGTGGCCCGCCGGTCAGCCAGCCATAGGCCATCAGGGCACCATTCATGGCCCCGGCGGAGGTGCCGGAAATCGCCTCCACATCCAGCCGGTCCAGCTCCAGCAGCCGGTCCAGCACCCCCCAGGTAAAGGCCCCATGCGACCCGCCCCCCTGCAACGCAAGACCGATACGGGGGCGAACAACGGATTTGGATCGGGTCATGATGGACTTTAATTGGGGGAAGGGGACTTCACTGAACATTTGTAGCGCGGATTAGGCGTCAGCCGTAATCCGCGGAACCGCAGTGCTGGGATGTCCGCGGATTACGCTTCGCTAATCCGCGCTACCTGTACTCATTGCGCCGACCAGCCGCCATCGACGGTCATGGCGGCACCCTTGATGTTGGCGGCGGCGGGGGACGACAGGAAAACGGCCAGATCGCCCAGTTCCTCGGGCGTCGTGAACTGCTTGGACGGCTGCTTTTCCGACAGAAGCTTGACCTTGGCCTCGGCCTCGCTGATCCCCTCGCGCACGGCCAGGGCGTCGATCTGCTTCTGCACCAGCGGCGTCAGCACCCAGCCGGGGCAGATGGCATTACACGTGATGGCGCTTTCGGCATTCTCCAGCGCCACCACCTTGGTCAGGCCGATGACGCCATGTTTGGCCGCGACATAGGCCGCCTTGTTGACGCTGGCCACCAGCCCATGCACCGACGCGATATTGATGATACGGCCCCAGCCCCTGGCCTGCATATGCGGTAATGCCGCCTGGATGCCGTGGAACACCGCCGACAGGTTGATGGCGATGACGCTGTCCCAGCGTTCAACGGGGAATTCTGTGACCGGCGCCGTGTGCTGAATACCGGCATTGTTGACCAGGATATCGACGGAGCCCAGCGTCGCCACCGTCTCATCCACCATGGCCTTGATCTGGTCCGGCTTGGTCATGTCGGCGGCGGAATAACGGGCCTTGACGCCGAAATCGGCCTCGATGCCGCTGCGCACCGCCTCGATCTCCGCCGCATCACCAAAGCCGTTCAGCACGATATCGGCACCCGCCGCCGCCAGCTTGCGCGCAACACCCAGGCCGATGCCGCTGGTGGAGCCGGTGATGATGGCAACCTTACCCTTCAACATGATGGCACTCACTCCCTGCTGCGCTCATGGTTCAAACTTCAACGCTTTGATGGAAGCCGGTCGCTCCTACCTTAACAGTCATCCCCTTGATGAGCGGGGACCCAGCATAAGGCGCGGTCAGCGCCGATATGAGTCATATCGCGGCTATCGCCGCTTGACGCTGGGTTCCCGCTTTCGCGGGAATGACATCGGGGTGACCATTCCATGCGATTCTCACAAACCCCAGAACTTGAATACCTATTCGACTTTCAAATCAAGGGTTCCCTTTCAACCGGTCGAGGATTCCCTGCACGGTTCCCTCCTTTTCCGGCTTGGCCGCGGGCTTCTGCGGCGGCGCGGGCTGCGGCTTGGACGCCGCCGGGGGGGCAGGGGGCTTGGGCTTTACCGCCTCCGCCGCCTTGGCCTTTGCGGCCTCTGTCGCTTCGGCTGCGGCGGCCTGTTTGGCCAACCTGTCCGCCTCCCGCTTGCCCAGCCAGCTATCGGCGGTTGCCACATCCAGGGTGCGCATGCTCGACTGGTCCGGCCCGGTCAGGTTGATGCTCATGGCCGGCGCGTCCGCCGGGCTGGCCGGTGTGACCGTCACGCCCAGATCCAGCGTGCGCTTGGCCCAGGACCAGCGCCCGGCCCCCATCATCCGCCCTGCCGGCCCCGTTGCCTCAATCCCGCTCAGTGCGGCCACCCGGTCGGCCAGGGTGAAGGACAGCGACAGGCTGTCGAAACCCGTCACCCCCTTGGCACGCAGGGCGGTGCGCAGCTGCGTCGGCCCCTTCGGCCCGCCTTCGGACAGTTTCTTGCCCACCAGCGCCAGATCCAGCCCCGTGATGGTGCCATCCCGCAGGCTGGCCTTGCCCTCCCCGGCCAGGGCGGACAAGAGCGCGCGTGGCGTGGGGCCGGCCCCCGTGCCCGTCACCGACAGGTCGAACCGCCCCCCGCCAATGCCCAGCGATGGGCCAGCCAGCCAGCCGGGCGTCACCGCATCCTTGACGGCCAGATTGATCGATCCCGATAGCGGCACCGGCCCCGGCTCCTCATCACTGGCCAGACCGGAGCGTTCCGTCTGTTCCAGGGCACCGGTCAGGGTGACATCGCCGCCCTGCCAGCGGCCCGCCGCCCCCTCCACCCGGATCAGGCCATTGCCGATGGTCAGCGGCAGGCTGACATTGCCCAGCTTCTCCCCGCCCAGGGTCAGTTGCGGCACGCTCAACTCCAGCTTGCCATTCAGACGGCGGGTCCAGCCCAGGTCCCTATTGGCACCGTCGCGCGTCAGGGCCGGCATCACCAGATCGGCATCCAGCACTGACAGGGCTAGTTTCCCCTCCAGCCGCGCCGCCGCAGAGCCATCCGCCGGCGCCGGCACCCAGGTCAGGGCCCCATTGGCATTGTGTCCCGCAAACTGCCCCGTCACCCCGTCCAACACCAGCGTACCCGACAACGGCCCCGTGATGCCGGCAAACAGGTCCAGCGGCCCCAGCGCCCCCGCCGGCCGCCAATCGGGCATCAGCAGGCGCAGCAGATTGGCACTGTCGGGCAGCGTGCTGCGCAGCTTAACATCCAGCTGCGCATCCTGCCGCGCCGTGGGGTTGCCGATGCTGCCGCCCAGTTGCGTCGTGCCGCCCAGGGCATCGGCGCGGATATCGACCGACAGTTTGGCGGCATCGCCCACCAGCCGTGCCTCCACCGCAACCGGCCCCAACCGTTCGGCCAGCACCGGATCGGGCCGGCCAAGCGCGCGCAGCAGCGGGGCCAGCGTCGTGCCCGACCCGGTCAGGGTCAGGTGCGATGCCTCCCCCTCCTTGTCCGACAAATGGCCGCTGGCCTTCACCTTGATGCCGGCCACGCCGTCCGCCGCCGCATCGCGCAGGGTCAGCGCCCCGCCGGTCCAGCCCGCATCCAGCACCAGCCCCTCAATGGGCAGGCCCGCGACCACCAGCTGCGCCGCCTTGCCCTCTAGCGTCAGGTCGATATCGGCCAGCAGCGGTTTCAGCACGGGCCAGAGCGGCGGCGCCTCCTTGGTGCGGTAGGCGTCAAGGTCCAGCCGGTCCAACGCCAGCCGCAGGCCCAAGCCCATCCGGTCGCGCCGCGACAGCGTAACAGCGCCGCTGAACCCCGTCGTATCGACACTGCCTTTGGCATCCGTCAGGGCCATATCCTGCGGCTTGCCCGACAGCCGCCCCGTCAGCCGCGCCTGGCGCAGTCGTTCCAGGGGCACTGTCTCCATACCCACCCCGGCCCAGGCCAAGGTGTCGCGCACGCTGTCGGATTTCAGGTCCAGATCGGCGCCCAGCACGGGCTGTTCCCCGCTGAAATCCGCCGCCCCTTTCAGGGTCAGGGCCGTGCTGCCGGGCAGGGTGGCCGACAGTTCCGCATCGCCCAGCACCCCGCCGCCCAGCCGCCCGACCAGCCGCAGGTCGCGCAATATGTCCCCGCGCCAGCGCCCCTGATCGGCCAACAGATCAAGCGTCAGATTGGCGCGCAGCAGCCAGGGCGACAGGCCCGGCAGGTCGCGGCCCAACCCATCCAGGTCAAGGGCGGTAAAGGCCAGCACCACGGCGCCAACCCCATCGCCGCTGCGCGGGATTTCCACACTGCCGGTCGCGCGGCTGTCGCCCCATTGCAGCTCAATCCCGTCCATGCCCGCATTCTGCTTGGACAGCGACATCCGCCCGCGCAGCGACAGGGCAGGGGCCTTGCCCGCCCCATCCCCGGTGCCGCCCATGGCGTCGGCGGGCAGTTCCATGCCCGCCAGATGCTGCACCAGACGCAGGACGGGCGCCGCATCCGGCCCCTGCAGCGCGACATCACCCTCCAGCCGCAGATCGCCGCCCGCCGGCGGCAGATTGCCGGTAAAGCGCAATTCGGCCTTGGCATCGGTCAGCGTCAGAACGGCCCGCACCGGCACCGCCCCATTGGCGGATTTGCGCGCGGCATTCAGGCTGACCCGGGCCGGCGCGCCGTCCAGCGATCCCGTGGCCGTCACCTCGAACGGGCCCAAGGGCCCGCCCGCCGCCAATTCGCCGGCCAAGCCGGCCAACCGGATGACATCGCCGCCCGTGCGTTCCAGGGCCAGCGACCCTGCCGACAGGCTGACCCCCTCCACCTGCACCGCACCACCCAGCGATGACAGGGCGATGGGCCAGCGGGCGGGGCCATCGGCGGGGAGGATGGCCCGCATCTCCGCCTCGTTCAGGGCCAGATGCTGAATATGGACTTGGCCCTGCAGCAGGGGCCAGGGCCGCACCTGCATGGCGACCCGACCGACGCGCGCCAGCGGCTCGCCATTATCCAGCAGCCGGACATCGGCGGCGGTCAGGGTCGGCACGGGCAGCAGGGTCAGGTTCAGGTCACCATCGATGACCACCTGCCGCCCCGTCAGTTCGGCCAGAACATCCGCCGCCCGCGCCCGGAACTCATTCCACGGCACCAGAGACGGCCCCACCAGCACCACAAGGATCAGCAGGGCCAGCGTCAGCCCCAGGGTCACCGCGATCCGCTTCACGCCCAGCCCATCCCTCTTGCCTTCCACTGCCGCTCGGGTCTTAACCTATAGAACCGTCGCTCGACAGGATAGGAAATGAAATGGGCGAAATCGTGAATCTCAACCGCGCCCGCAAAGCCAAGGCAAAGGCCGACCGCGAAATCCAGGCCACCGAAAACCGCGTAAAATTCGGCCAGACCAAGGCAGAAAAAGAGAAACGCCGGGCAGAGGAAGAGGCCGCCCGGCGGCGGTTGGAGGGGCATCGGGTGGAATGAGGGGGGCGTCGGTGCTGGCTGTGATGGGGCTTGCAGCGGACGGCCGGGTTTTCGCTTTCAGAGTTGGTTTGCGGACATTCCTGCCCGCCCCAACGCCGTCACCTTCTATATCTCCGTCGTCTCCGCCAGTTGCAGCACGTCTTCGACATCGACGCCCAGATGGCGCACTGTCGTCTCGATCTTGGTATGGCAGAGCAGGATCTGCACGGCCCGCAAATTGCCGGTCTGCTTATAGATGAGGGAGGCCTTGGTTCGTCGCAGGGAGTGGGTTCCATAATCCTCCCGGCACAGGCCGATCCCGATCACCCATTCCTCAACGAGGCGCGCATACTGGTGGATGCTGATGGGTTTGGCTGGATCGACCCGGCTGGGAAAGACATAATCAGTAAGGGACCCGCCCCGACGTTCCAGCCAAGCCTGGAGGCCCTTGCCGGCCGTCTCCAGCAATTCGAACTGAACTGGGCGGCCTGTTTTCTTCTGAACAACCAGCGCACGTGACCGGATTTCCCCAACCACGAACGATCTCGCCGGTCCTCATCCGGACAAGGTCGCAGCCCCGTAGCTTGCTGTCGATGGCCAGATCGAACACAACGCGGTCGCGCACCCGTTGTCGGCGGTCCAGCCAGAAACGGATGACCCAAACCTGCTGTGGCTTCAGGGCGCGCTTGGCGCCGATCCGCCGACCAGCATTCCAAGGCTTGTTTCCTCTCGCGCCAGGATCAAACGCTGAACGTCCCATGACATCCTCCATCGCGACCGAGTGTGGCCTGACAGAAAGGTACGTTCATGGATCAACGGTCGTGACGCGATTATCCCAGCCGAGGTGACGTCTGCCTGATACGCGATAATGCCCCGCCCAGCTTGCCGTCGGGGCGCAGCCAGCCGATGACGCTGCCTTGCCGGTTGGGTAGCAGGCGGATCAGGCCGCCGGCGGGGGCGTGGACGGCCACGACCGCCCCGCCATTGCCCGAGGCGCGGATGGTGCGTTCCTTCAGGGTGCCGTTGGGGTCGTAGGTTCCCCATTCGATCCCGTCCAGCTCCAGATACAGGGTCGTGACGCCGTTGACCTGTTTCCAGGCGCGCCCGCCCTCCGGGTAATAGCCGTATGTCGCGGCCATGCCGGGGGCGTTGGCGCCGGTGAGCATGTTGCGGGTGTCGTAGCGCCAGGTGCGGCCCGCCGCCCCCGTGCGGTTACCACGGTCGTCATGGGTTTGCAGGACCCCGTCCACCTTGGTGAGCGCGTTGATGGGCGAGGCGGGGTCGTAGGCGGTGGTCTTGGCCAGGGTTGGGGCCGGTTGCCACAGGAAGGCGCTGTTGTCCAAAGCCTCGCTGATCAGGCTGCCGGCATCGTCGTAGCCATAGCTGGCGGCCAGCGATCCGCCCGACCAGGCATGGCCGAGGCTCTTAAGCTGTCCGGCAATGTCATAGCCATAGGCGCTGCTGGCGGCCCCGCGCGTGGTGGCGGTGCGGCGGCCCAGCAGGTCGTAGCTGTGGCGGGTCACGGCGTCGGTGCCCAGATCGACCCCCGTCACCCGGTTCAAGCCATCATAGCGCCAGCCCACCGTGCCGCCCGACCAGGTGGCGCCTGTGCGGTTGCCGTCGGCGTCATAGGTAAAGCTCATCGCCACCACGGGGGCCGCGCCGGTCACGCCCGTGGCGGGGCGGGGCAGGGTGATACTGGCCGATTGCTTGCGACCGGCTGTGTCATAGGCATGGGTGCGCACGGTCAAGGTGCCCGCCCGCTCTGCCACCACCCGGCCCAATATGTCCAGGCCGTAGGCGGTTTCGGCCAAGCCGGGACGCTTGATGCTGGTGGGGCGGTTCAGCGCGTCATAGGCCGTGGTGCTGACGGTGCCGTCACGCTGCGTAAAGCCCGTGCGGTTGTCGGATGCGTCGTAGGCGTAGCTCTCGGTCTTGCCATCGGCGTAGGACAGCTGCGACAGGCGGCCATGGCCGTCATAGGCATGGGTCAGCGTGTAACCGCGTGGGTCGGTGATGGTGGCGATGCTGCCATCGGGGTTGTAGAGATAGCGCGCACTATCCTGCTGTATCTCCGTGCCGACGGCGGATTTCTCCACCACCTTCTGGCCCGCCGCATTGTACTGAACCTCCGACACACGCGTCCGCCCCGCCTCCCACGGTGCCGTCACCCGGATGGCGCGGTCCAGCGCGTCGTAATCCGTGGTGCTCACCCGGCCCAGCGGGTCGGTCACGCTCTGCGGCTGATCGGTGGCGGTATAGAGTCTGGCCGTGATGGCATGCGGGATGCCCGGCATATCCGACGCACGCCGTTCCTGCGTCACCCGCCCGACATCATCATAGACCCAGTCGGTGCGTGACAGCACCGTGGCCGCATTCTGTGGCGCCGCCGCCGTAAGGATTATATCCAATAACTGGCATTATCAAATTTCTTCTGTCCATTATTATTGAAAACTACACACTGTTATTATAATTTTTATCAATACATAAATAGAGTTTTGAGAATGCTTGGATCGACTCTAAAAAATTAGGGCTAGACGTTACATAGCACCTACGGCGTCAGTAATTGATCCAACTGGAAGTTGATTTATATTTTCGCCTTGGGCTGTTGTGCAATAATAACCGCCGTAGTATTTATTTCTTTTCTCAGACTTAAATATAGAAAGCTTGTATTCTGCATACACATTTCCAATTTTGCACCTAGAAACTCCAGTAACTCTATCATCGAAGGTTGAAATATCAAGTATCTCTATATTTGATTTGCAGTAATCGCTGTCGTAAAAGTATGAATGATCCCTGGTTTTGTTTTTTTTCATCCATGCTGACTCAAAGCACTCAATGCCCTGCGGTCCTCTCAGCAATAAGTCTCTTACTTCCTTTTGCTCGGCCAATGGCCATCCTTGACAGCAAGATCCCAAGCCAATCAATAATAAAATTGGTCTGAAAATAGTCCCATTCATGGATTGAATCTCCCTGTTGCTGTAAAGCTATAAGTTCTTGTCGGGGTCGGCATAAATGTTTGTCCCTTTCCCGCATATATGCCGCCCGCCCAGATTGCAGCATTGTGCCAGACATTTCGCCCGTCTAAGTTGAAATTATATTGGCCAAAATCGAGCTGCATTTCACCTTGTACAACATAAGACCCGTCTCCTGATAATTCCATTGTACCACTTACAATAGTTCCGGTAAATCGACCAACAGTTACTCCGGCTTGCGTGAGAAGATCTGGATTAAAGCTCCATGCTTTCTCTGGTAATGAAAATTCCTGAGGCTTGCCAGTACTGCCTTCGGAAGCTTGATCCACTACGCCAGACATGACACCGCCTGATTTGATGCTATCCTGTATCTGAGTTCCAATATCGATAGCTTCCTCTAAGCCCCCAGACTCTGAGGGGTCAACTGGATAACTAGCTCCATTTCCTGTTCGAAAATGTTCATTGTATGAGTCTAAATCAGGCGGTGCTGCCATGCCTGTAGCATCATTCCATTTACCCGTGCACAAAGGGTCCTCTTTGCACAACCCCGTTGGATCGACGCCCATGAGCGGCGAGTTCTTCACATAGGCATAGCGGTTCAGCCCATCCTTGATGCCGATGGGATCGAGCTGCATCCACCTCCCGTCCTGGGGATCGTACGCCCGGTTGGGCGTGTGGTACAGACCTGTTTCGGCATCAAACCGCATCCCGGCATATCGGAAGGCCGGTCCCGCCGCCCCGGCCTGCGGGGAGTTGCCATAGGCGTCATACGTATAGGCCCCGCCCAGCTTGCCGTCGGGGCGCAGCCAGCCGATGACGCTGCCCTGCCGGTTGGGCAGCAGGCGGATCAGGCCGCCGGCGGGGGCGTGGACGGCCACGACCGCCCCGCCATTGCCCGAGGCGCGGATGGTGCGTTCCTTCAGGGTGCCGTTGGGGTCGTAGGTTCCCCATTCGATCCCGTCCAGCTCCAGATACAGGGTCGTGACGCCGTTGACCTGTTTCCAGGCGCGCCCGCCCTCCGGGTAATAGCCGTATGTCGCGGCCATGCCGGGGGCGTTGGCGCCGGTGAGCATGTTGCGGGTGTCGTAGCGCCAGGTGCGGCCCGCCGCCCCCGTGCGGTTACCACGGTCGTCATGGGTTTGCAGGACCCCGTCCACCTTGGTCAGGGCGTTGATGGGCGAGGCGGGGTCGTAGGCGGTGGTCTTGGCCAGGGTTGGGGCCGGTTGCCACAGGAAAGCGCTGTTGTCCAAAGCCTCGCTGATCAAGCCGCCGGCATCGTCGTAGCCATAGCTGGCGGCCAGCGATCCGCCCGACCAGGCGTGGCTGAGGTTTTTCAACTGTCCGGCAATGTCATAGCCATAGGTGCTGCTGGCGGCCCCGCGCGTGGTGGCGGTGCGGCGGCCCAGCAGGTCGTAGCTGTGGAGGGTCACGGCGTCCGCGCCCAGATCCACCCCCGTCACCCGGTTCAAGCCGTCATAGCGCCAGCCCACTGTGGCGCCCGACCATGTGGCGCCTGTGCGGTTGCCGGCTTCGTCGTAGGTAAAGCTCATCGCCACGGTGGGGGCGACGCCGGTTACGCCCGTGGTGGGGCGCGGCAGGGTGATGCTGGCCGATTGCTTGCGACCGGCTGTGTCATAGGCATGGGTGCGCACGGTCAAGGTGCCCGCCCGCTCTGCCACCACCCGGCCCAATATGTCCAGGCCGTAGGCGGTTTCGGCCAAGCCGGGACGCTTGATGCTGGTGGGGCGGTTCAGCGCGTCATAGGCCGTGGTGCTGACGGTGCCGTCACGCTGCGTAAAGCCCGTGCGGTTGTCGGATGCGTCGTAGGCGTAGCTCTCGGTCTTGCCATCGGCGTAGGACAGCTGCGACAGGCGGCCATGGCCGTCATAGGCATGGGTCAGCGTGTAACCGCGTGGGTCGGTGATGGTGGCGATGCTGCCATCGGGGTTGTAGAGATAGCGCGCGCTATCCTGCTGTATCTCCGTGCCCACGGCGGATTTCTCCAACACCTTCTGGCCCGCCGCATTGTACAGAACCTCCGACACACGCGTCCGCCCCGTCTCCCACGGGGCCGTCACCCGGAAGGGACGGTCCAGCGCGTCATAGTCCGTGGTCGTCACCCGGCCCAGCGGGTCGGTCACGCTCTGCGGCTGATCGGTGGCGGTATAGAGGGTGGCCGTGATGGCATGCGGGATGCCCGGCATATCCGAGGCCCGCTTTTCCTGCGTCACCCGCCCGATATCGTCATAGACCCAGTCGGTGCGCGACAGCACCGTGGCGGCGGTTTGTGGCGCCACCGAAGTGGACCCGGCCCGCGTCTCCTCGTACAGCGGTTGGCGGCGGGCATTGTAATCCGCCGACACCTGTGCCCCGCGCGGTGTCACCACGCCCGTCAGGTCGCCCTGGGCATTGTAGCTGAAACCCGTGGTCAGGTTCAGGCGGCCATCATCGATGACCTGATTGGTCAGCGTTTCGTTGACGGCGCTGTAATCATAGCGGCTCGCCATGCCCGATGGGTCGGTCGCGGTCTTCAGGCGGCCATAGGCGTC
>NZ_JBMDKE010000018.1:0-124777 GCF_057809555.1 Niveispirillum sp. FG156
CACGAAGGTGGGAGAGGGAGGGGCCCGAACGCGCCAGCGTTTGGGAGGGTGAGGGAGCGACATCTCCCCCCGCCCCTCAGTTCGCAAACGCCGCCTTCAGGGCCGCTGCCCCCTGGGCGATCGCAGCCTTGGCGGCTGGCGTCCCGGCCAGGCCATTCAGCATCACGAAATCATGGATGGTGCCGTTGTAGCGTGTGGAGGTCACCGTCACCCCCGCCTGGATCAGCTTCTTGCCATAGGCCTCACCCTCATCCCGCAGCAGGTCGTTTTCCGCCACGATGATGGTGGCCGTCGGCAGGCCCTGTAACTGCTCCAGACTGGCCTTCAGGGGGAAGGCCGTCACCTCGCCGCGCTTGTCGGCGGGGAAGGTGGCATCCAGGAAGTAATGCATGGCCTTTTCCGTCAGCCACGGGCCATTGCCGAACGCCTGATAGGAGCTGTTGGCCGACACATCATCGGTGACGGGGTAGAACAGCAGCTGGTGGCGGATGGATGCCCCCTGACGCGCCTTGGTCATCAAGGTGATGGCGGCGGCCATGTTGCCGCCTGCACTGTCGCCGGCAACCGCGATGCGGCTGCCATCCAGCCCGTACTGCGCGCCATTCTTGGCCACGAACTGCAGGGCGGCATAGCCCTGTTCATTCTGGGCCGGATAGACGGCTTCGGGCGCCCGGTCATAATCGACGAAGACCACCGCGGCGCCCGATGCGGCGGACAGTTCGCGGATCAGATGATCATGGGTGTTGCGGTCGCCCATCACCCAACCGCCACCATGATAATACATGATCACGGGCAGCAGGCCCTTCGCACCTTCCGGCTTCACGATGCGCACGGCCACCTTGCCCGTGGGGCCGACGGGGAAGCTGGTGTCCTGCATGCTGGTGGCGGCGGATTTCAGCGTCTGAGCCTGGGCACCCGCCAGCACGGCGCGGGCGTCGCTGTAGGACAAGGTGTAGATCGGCTTACCCCCCGATGCCGCCACGGCATCGACAAAGGCCTTCGTCCCGGCTTCCAACACAGGCGCATCGGCCAGGGCCGGGCCGGTCAGGGCAGCAACGGAAAGGGCCAGGGCGGCAACGGTGTTACGCAGACTGTTCATGATGATCTCCTGTCTGTCCGGTGAAGGGAGGGGGGGCGCCGGTTCGGTGCCCGTCATTCGATGGATAGAGTGATATTGTACGATTTAATCGTGTGCGATATAATTAAATGGATGGCGGCCATGCAGCAAAAGCGCCTGCGATCATATCGCGCACGATGCAATATGAAGGGTCATCACCGCTCATGCCCACGCAGGTGCCGCCATGTCCGACACTCCCGCCCTGAAACTGGGCGATTTCATCTGCTTCTCGCTTTACTCGGCCAGCCACGCCTTCACGCGTGTCTATAAGCCGCTGCTGGACCGGCTGGGCCTGACCTACCCGCAATATCTGGTCATGGTGCTGTTGTGGGAGAAGGATGGTCAGACGGTGGGCCAGATCGGCGAACAGCTGTTCCTGGAAAGCAGCACCCTGACCCCGCTGTTGAAACGGCTGGAGGCGGCGGGCCATGTCCGGCGCGAACGCAACCCCGCCGATGAACGCCAGGTCCTGATCCGCCTGACCGATACGGGCCGGGGCCTGAAGGACCAGACGGTGGATTTCTTCGAGCACCTGACCCAGGCCGTGGGCATGGGGTTGGAGGAAATCACCGAGCTGCGCGACAATATCCAGCGGTTGCGGTCCAACCTGAACCGGTTTGCGGGGTAGGGTGTATCAGGGCTGATCCGGTCCGCATTTTCTTCGTCATCCCGGCGCAAGCCGGGACCCAGGGCCAAGCGCCCCACTTGTCAGCAGCACCGATCGAGGCAAGCCGAAGCGTCATTTCCTGTGGCTCTGGGTCCCGGCTTGCGCCGGGATGACGAAAATGGAGAGCGAGGAATCGATTAACCGCGCTATCACCCCGCCCGCTGTGCCTCCCCTGACCGGCGCACAAGGTCGGCAATGTCCAGCAACTGTTTCGACAGCGGGCTGGATTTGCGCCAGACCATGCCGATGGTGCGCGATGGTTCCGGGTCCTTGAAGCGGGCGATGGAAACGGCGGCGGATTTGGTCTCCACCGCGACCGCCATTTCCGGGATCAGGGTGACGCCGATACCGGCCCCTACCATCTGCACCAGGGTGGACAGCGACGATCCGTCCAGCAACTCGCGCGGCAATGCTGTATTCATGTTGCAGAAGGACAGGGCCTGATCGCGGAAACAATGTCCTTCCTCCAGCAGCAGCAGGCGCATTTCACGCAGGGCCTCCGGGCTGGGCACGGGTTTGCCTTCCTCCTCCGCCGGGCGGACCAGCACGAAATTCTCTTCAAACAAAGCCACCTCGGTCAGGGATGGTTCCGACACGGGCAGGGCAACGACGGCGGTATCCAGCCGCCCCTCCAGCAGCTCATGCAGCAGCTTGGGTGTCACCGTTTCGCGCACATGAATGTCCAGGTCGGCATTCATACGGGTCAGGTCACCGATGATGGATGGCAACAGATACGGGGCCACCGTGGGGATCACCCCGATGCGCAGCCGCCCCGCCAGCTGATCCCGCGCGGCGCGGGCCAGATCGCCCAACTCATCCACCGACCGCAGGATGTCGCGCGCGCGGGCGGCAAATTCCTCCCCGAACCCGGTCAACCAGATCTGGCGGGGCCCGCGCTCAAACAGAGGTGCCCCCAACCCCTCCTCCAACTCCTTGATCTGCATCGACAGGGCGGGCTGCGAGATGGCGCAATCATCCGCCGCGCGCCCGAAATGGCCCAGCCGCGCCAGCGCATCGAAATAGCGAAGCTGCTTCAAGGTCAGGTTTGTCATAAGTGTACCTTATTAAGGCAATCAGAAAATCCGACTTAATCTTATCACATAAGTTTGCTAAATCTTAGTTCGCGAGGATGAGGAGCCCCCATGTCCCAACCGCGTCGCGTCACATCACCCCGATGGATCGCGGGTTCCGGTTTACCGGAACGGCAGGGGGCTTTGTGTGCCGGTCCGGCGGGAAATGCCGGGGCCGGTCGATATGTTCACCGATACCGAAGTCTGACGTCCTGATGGGCGCGATGCTGCTTGACCGCGGCGAACCCTTTCGTGCCCGCACCGCCACAATCGATCCATGACAGGAGATAAGAATGGACGGGAATAATTCGGGGAGCGCTGCCAAGTGCCCTGTGCTGCATGGGATTCGTCCCAATGCCACCTTTGGCGGCCGTTCCAACCGTGACTGGTGGCCCAACCAGCTGAACCTGAAGATCCTGCACCAGAACACGGCCCTGTCCGATCCGTTCGGTGGCCGGTTCAGCTATGCCGAGGCGTTCAAGGGCCTAGATTATGCCGCCCTTAAGGCCGATCTGACGGCGTTGATGACCGACAGCCAGGATTGGTGGCCCGCCGATTACGGTCATTATGGTGGCCTGTTCATCCGCATGGCCTGGCACAGCGCCGGCACCTACCGCACCTCCGACGGACGCGGTGGCGCCGGTTCGGGCACGCAGCGTTTCGCGCCGCTGAATTCCTGGCCCGACAATGGCAACCTGGACAAGGCGCGCCGCCTGCTCTGGCCCATCAAGCAGAAGTACGGCAAGGCCATCTCCTGGGCCGACCTGATGATCCTGGCAGGCAATGTTGCCCTGGAGTCGATGGGCTTCAAGACCTTCGGCTTTGGCGGCGGTCGCCCCGATGTTTGGGAGCCGGAAGAGGATATCTACTGGGGCAAGGAAGATACCTGGCTGGGCGACAAGCGCTATAGCGGGGATCGTGACCTGGAAAACCCGCTGGCCGCCGTCCAGATGGGCCTGATCTATGTGAACCCCGAGGGGCCGAACGGCAACCCGGACCCGATGGCGTCGGGCCGCGACATCCGCGAGACCTTTGCCCGTATGGCCATGAATGACGAGGAAACGGTCGCCCTGGTGGCCGGCGGCCACACGTTCGGCAAGGCGCACGGCGCCGGCGATCCTGCCCATGTCGGGCCGGAGCCGGAAGGCGCGCCCTTGGAGGCCATGGGCTTGGGCTGGCTGAACAGCCTGGGCACCGGCAAGGGTGTGCATACCATCACCAGCGGGATCGAGGGGGCCTGGACCCCGACGCCGACGCAGTGGGACAATTCCTATTTCGACACGCTGCTGGGCTATGACGAATGGGAACTGACCAAGAGCCCGGCTGGCGCGCATCAGTGGAAGCCCAAGGACCCGGATGCTGCCACGACGGTGCCCGACGCGCATGACCCGACAAAGCGTCACGCGCCCATGATGACGACGGCGGATATGGCCCTGCGCACCGATCCGGCCTATCTGGAAATTTCCAAGCGGTTCCGCGCCAATCCGGAAGAGTTCGCGGATGCCTTTGCACGGGCCTGGTTCAAGCTGACCCACCGCGACTCGGGTCCCAAGAGCCTGTATCTGGGGCCGGAAGTGCCGGCGGAAGACCTGATCTGGCAGGATCCGATCCCCGCCGTGGATCACCCGCTGATCGATGCCGCCGACATCGCGACGCTGAAGGCCAGCATCCTGGCGTCTGGCCTGTCGGTACCGGAACTGGTGGGGGCGGCCTGGGCCTCGGCCTCCACCTTCCGGGGATCGGACAAGCGCGGCGGGGCCAATGGCGCCCGTGTCCGTCTGGCCCCGCAGAAGGATTGGGTCGTGAACCAGCCGGCACAGCTGGCCAAGGTTCTGGGCGTGCTGGAAGGTATCCAGGCCGGGTTCAACGGCAGTGCGTCTGGCGCTAAGAAAGTATCGCTGGCCGACCTGATCGTGCTGGCCGGCGTGGCGGCGGTGGAGAAGGCGGCGGCAGATGCCGGCCATGCCGTGACGGTGCCCTTCACGCCGGGCCGTGCGGATGCCAGCCAGGATCAGACGGATGTGGACAGTTTCGCGGTGCTGGAACCGGTGGCCGATGGCTTCCGCAATTACCTCAAGACCGAATATTCGGTCCCGGCGGAAGAGATGCTGGTCGACAAGGCCCAGCTTCTGACCCTTACGGCCCCGGAAATGACGGTGCTGGTGGGCGGCATGCGCGCGCTGAACGCCAATTCCGGCGGGGCGCAGCATGGGGTGTTCACCAAGCGTCCGGGCGTGCTGTCCAACGACTTCTTCGTCAACCTGCTGGATGCCAGCACCGTCTGGAACGCCACGGACGGCACCCAGGGTGTGTTCGAAGGCCGCGACCGGACTAACGGTGCCATCAAATGGACCGCCACCCGCGTCGATCTGGTCTTCGGCTCTAACTCCCAACTGCGCGCGCTGTCCGAGGTTTATGGCAGCAGCGATGGTGAGGCGAAGTTCGTGAACGACTTCGTCGCCGCCTGGACCAAGGTGATGAATGCCGACCGGTTTGATGTGAAGTAAGCGCGGTCGGGTTGGTTGAAAAGAATGGCGGCTCCGGAATGACCGGGGCCGCCATTTGTTTTTGAAGACGTCGCTCCCTCACCCTCCCGAAAGCTTGCGCATTCGGGCCCCTCCCTCTCCCACATTCGTGGGCGAGGGGCGTAACTTCATGATGTGCCTGACATCGCCCCTCGCCCGCTTGCGGGAGAGGGAGGGACCCAAGCTGGAAGGCTTGGGAGGGTGAGGGAGCGACGCGCCCCTCACGCCGCCAGCAGCCTCTCCACCGTGTCGCTGGTCTGGTCGTTCAGGCGGAATTGCAGGCGCAGGCGGTTGCCTTCCTGCTGGATCACGCGGCCGGGCAGGGCGTGGCCGGACAGGCGCAGTTCCACTTCCGTCCCCGCCTGCACCGAGGCGCCGGTGAGCGCACAGCCGCCCAGGCCGATATCGGACAGGGTCACCTCGAACCGTTCCACTTTGCCGCGCGGGCCGTGGGCCGTTAGTTCACCGCGCAGGGCGCAGGAACGGCGTTCGAACTGGCGGCGTTCGCCGGCCTTCTGCATGGCCGACAGGAATTCCTCCACATCGGCGCGCAGCCGCTCGGACTGCTGCGACAGGTCGCCGGCGGCGGCCAGGAGCTGAGTGGAGGCGACCTTAGTGAATTCCGCACTTTCGCGCACGGTGCCCAGGCTTTCCGTCACCTCGCGTGTGCGGTCGGCGGCCTCTGTCACGTTGCGGGCAATCTCGTCCGTGGCGGCGCCCTGTTCGGTGACGGCAGATGCGATGGCGCCGGAATTGCCATCCACCTCCCCGATGATGCGGGCGATGGTGGAGATGATGCCGACGGCGTGACCGGCGGCCCCCTTCACGGCATTGACCTTTTCCTGGATTTCGTCTGTGGCCCTGGCCGTCTGGGTGGCCAGATTCTTCACCTCCGACGCGACGACGGCGAAGCCCTTGCCGGCCTCTCCCGCCCGCGCCGCCTCGATGGTGGCGTTCAGGGCCAGAAGATTGGTCTGGGCCGCGATGGCATGGATGAAATCAACCACGGCACCGACGCCATCCACCACATTGGCCAACTCATCCACCACGCCGCGCGCCTTGTCGGCCTCCGACACGGCATCCTTGGTGGTTAGGGAGGTGCGTTCGATCTGCGAGCCGATCTCCGCACTGGACGCGGCCAGTTCCTCCGTCGCGGCGGCTACGGTCTGGGCATTCTGGGTGGCGCGGTCGGCGCTCTGCCCCGCGATGCCGGTGCGGTTGGTGGTTTCATCCGCCTGATGCGACAGGTTGCGGGCCGTTGCCTCTAACTCGGTCGAGGCACTGGCGAAGGTGCGCAGCTGCCCGCTGACCGCCATCTGGAAGTCGCGGACCAGTTCCTCCAGTGCGGCCTGCCGACGGGCGCGGGCCTCCTGCTCGCGCTGCTGGGACTCTTCCAGTTCACGGTTGCGCAGGGCATTGGCCTTGAACACGCCCATGGCGCGGGCGAGCGCCCCCACCTCATCCTTCTGCTCGGCAAAGGCCACCTGCACCGTCAGGTCGCCATCGGCCAGCTGCCCCATGGACCGGGTCAGTTGTCCCAAGGGCGCGATGATGTAGCGCAGGACCACGAACAGCACGGCCCCCGACGCGATGGCGAACAGCAGGGCCGTGACGGCCAGCGTGATGATCTGTTCCTTGTGGAACTTGCCGATGCGCGTATCGAGCAGGCGCGACAGGTCGGCGGAGCCGGCGGTATACAGCGCGTCGATACGGGTCAGGGCGGCGATGGTGGCGGCATTGTCCAGGGCCTGGCTCTCCGCCTGGCTCACCAGGGTCTTGAAGGCGGCCTGCAGGTCGGCATCCGGCTTGCTCAGGGCCTTGGCCACGCTGCCATCGGCGCTGGCATCGATGGCGGCCTTTACCGAATTGCCCGACCCGTCGGCCACAGCCTTCAGCCCGCCCAGCGAGACATAGAGATCGACCTTCTCCTCCGCACTGACGCTGCCGTCGGCGTAGAGCATGTGGGTCAGGCTGTACATGGCGCTGGTCTGATCCAGCAGGTCCGGCAGCTTGATTAGCGCCAGATCCATGACGTAATAGCTGTCCAGATCGGGGTCCAGGATCAGGTTCGACTTGTCACCCACCCGCGTGATCAGGGCGCGCAGGGCCGTGCGGGCAGGACCCGTTGCCTGTCCGGCTCCAAGCGCGGCCACGGCATCCTTCACCTGGGTGGCGGCCTCCATCCCTTCGCCATACTGGCCGTCCAGCTTCTTCACCTGATCGGCCAGCGCCTTGCCATCCACGCTGTTCCTCGCGATTTCCGCCTTGGCGAGCGTCATCTGCACCTGTGCCAGCCCGCGCAGGTAAAGCGTGCCCTGCTGTTCCTTCTCGGCAAAGCCGATGGCCTCGCCTTGTTTTGCGACCAACGCCCAGAGCAGGAAGGCCACAGGCACCAGGAACAGCAAAGACGCCAGACCCAGCTTCGGGGTTATGGGCAGATCACGCAGCATCGTCAGGACTCTCCAGATTGGCACTAGTGAGGAAAGTGAACGCGGCGGTGGCGTGCCCGTTCGGTTCGGGCGGTATTTTCACAGAGTCTAACTGGGATTTGCGTGGCCCGGAATACGCGAAATGGCGAAGGGCCTTTGGCGGTGTAGTGTGTTGATGCCGCAGGGGGATGCGATGATCTGCTCCGCCACCTTCGGCCCGGCCCCGTGCCGCATCTGACGCACGCAAATGGCCAATGTTAGAAGTGAATGCCTATTTTTGCCGAAAATTCCCATGTAAGTGCGAAGACTACTGCGATCAACAATCAAAACGCAGTCCGTGCTCATAGACAAAGTTCCTTGGGAACTCTCGAAGCTTGTTGCGCATAAGGAGTAAGTGTTCAAGCCTTATTGTCCAGAAACGGGGGTGCTGTATTCCAATCTGATATCGCAGATACGCTGGTCGGAGAAAAATCTGCCGGATACAGCATAAATCCAGCGCCAATTGAAAGGGTTTTCAACGGCCACAGGTACTGTGCTATCGTGCTTGCCAGTCAGCTTGCATCTGACTTCCTCTGGGACCCTGCTAAACAACTTTATTTCTGTCAGGACTTGATATTCATGCTGCGGGCCATATTATCGGAATGAAACTTTGAGGCCAATATCGGCGCTGCTGTCCCTTCCGCCTAAAGTAGGCTCCACACGATCAACGACGGCGTCGGCTCTTGGTGTCGCGATAGGGCTGTGTGAAGTAAAATCGGAGAGAAAATTGAACGGAATTGCATCTTCCGGTAACGTCCTGTGTAATCTGGAAAACGCGCAAAATTATCTGCGCGTGCGCCTTGTGAACGTTATTGTCGACTGTAGCGTCGGCATCCATCCTTGGGAACAGTTTCCGGAACGCCCCAACCGCCTTGCGGTTAACGTGGATATGTACTGCAAGGGCTATGCAGATGCCGGCGGTTTTGAGGGCGGTGGAATTGTCGATTATGACCCTATCCGGTCCTTCATTGTGAGTTGGAGCAAGCGGCCCCACACGCCGTACCTGGAGACGCTGGCAGAGGCGCTTATCGTTGAATGCTTCCGTGATGCCCGCGTTGACGCAGTGTGCGTGTCCATCCTCAAGCCGGGCATCTTCAATGAGACGGCGGGCGCTGGAATCGAGATTTTCCGCAAACGTTCCTGAATGGGCGCCATTGCAGACCAGGGCGGGACGAACTCGAATTCCTTCTTGAGGATATTTTCAGCGGGCCCCCGACATATCGGGCCCGTCCTCATCCCTCCTGCGTCGCACGGGCTTCGAACATCACGTCTCGATTGCGCGGCTGCAGATGTTGTCCGCCGTCGATTGTGATTGTTCGACCAGACATCAAAGGCGCCTCAAGGCAGTATGCGACGAGTGCCGAAATATCAGCGGGCGTGGAGCCGCGACCGAGTGGTGCGGTCGCATGGGCTGTTTGGAAATCTTCTTCCGTCTGGTCACCACTGGGCAGACAAAGCCCGGGTGCAATCGCCAGAACCCTGACACGGCCTTGCCACGCCATTGCGCTAAGGCGGGTGACGCCTTCAAGGGCGAGCTTGGTTGCCGTGTAGCTGAAGAAATCGGGGTTAAGATTTGATATTTTCTGATCCAGAATATTGATTATGCACCTGTCCTCCAGGATTTCGCCCTGATTGGCGAATGCCTGAGACAAGAGCGTGGGCGCGCGCAGGTTGACAGCAAAGGCATGATCCCAGTTTTCAGCCTTGAAGCTGTCCGCCTCATCGAATTCAAATACCGATGCGCTGTTCACCAACGCCCGAATTGGCCCCAGGGCGGCCTGTGCCGCACTCACAACCTGAATACCGACATCGGGCGATGCCAGATCGGCCTGAATCAGGGCCGCCCGGCGTCCCAGTTGTTCCACTTCTTGGGCGACAGCTTCTGCCTCTGAGCGGGATGTCCCGTAATGGATGGCCACATCCCATCCCGCGCGCGCCAGATGCATCGTTATGGCCCGCCCAAGGCGCTTGGCAGCGCCAGTAACGATCACCGTTTTTGATCTCATGGAGGGCAGCCTAAAGTCAGTGGGCGAATGGGGCGCCGCCAGCAGCGGGCCTATCTGGAAGTAGCATGGCGGGCTGCCACCTCAAGCGGGGGCCTTTTTTACCTGCGTTGAACTTTTCGCACCAGCCGCATGAAGGCCGCTTCTATTGGGGCGCTTCAGAAGGAACCAGAAAGTCCAAAGCGTTTACGCGATCAGCGTGCAATGCCTTGTGGTGCCAGCAGGCTTCGCAGAACGCCCAAAAGAGCCGGCACGGTAGGTATTATCCGCGCCCTGCGTTCTGTACCGATGGTCGTGCAAAAATGCCAAAAGCCCCTTGGAACTTCTCCAAGAGGCCTATTTTTCATCGCCTTAGCGAGAAAATGGCGGAGGGGATGAGAGTGAAAGAGGCAAGGGCCGTCAAGCCGTTGTCGTGGCTAACTGCCAAAAGCGCCCCTTTGATTTCATTGCCCTTTTCAGCCTTAGGGCTAACCTTTCTAAGCGCTACCGCTCTACTCGCATGGGTGGTGGACATGCGTAGCGTCGTCGCCAACCCCACCCCGAACCGCCACCATCTGGCCGGGGAGTTACTGGACCTGTCCCGCGACGTGCGCCGCATCGGATGCGGGTTCCGTACTGACCCGGAAACCATTGCACTGGCCAAGGACAGCATCGCGGCCCGGCTGTGCGCTATCGCCCGCCAGTTGGAGGGGCACGCGCAGCTATGACCGGGACCAAACCCGAACCCAACCCCTTCGATAGCGCGGTCCTGTTCACCCCGCCCACACCCGGTGACGCAGCTTACGACAGCATCCGCCGGACGGTTGATGAAGCGGAACAGGTCGAGTTCAAGCCGCGAATCGTCGCATCCTCACGCGCTTCCCCGCTTATCGAGACGGAAGCCGGGGGCATTCGTGCCTGTCTGGCAAACGCCATCACGCTGCTGTCCGGGGAGCATGTGCCCGGCATTTTCCCGGACGGCAAGAACCCATGGGACGGTGTCCTTGCACATAACGAGTTCGCCATGCGGACCATTGCCAAGGCCCCCTTGCCTTGGACCGACCCGGCAGAGAAAGCCCAATGGCAACCGCGTACATGGACTCCGCAGGACGATTTCTATGCAGCGGACTGGTTGCAGCATCAGGGCTGCCTTGTAAACCCCAAGGTGGTATCGGCAGCGGTTGAGGCCGTGGCCCATCGTGCGCGCTTCCACCCCGTCCGTGACTACCTGGAAAGCCTGAAATGGGATGGTGTCCACCGATTGGAGGATTGGCCTTCCGATTATCTGGGGGCAGACAACAGCACCTATACCCGTGCTGTCGGATCACGATGGATGATTTCGGCGGTGGCCCGTGTCTTTGAACCGGGCTGCCAGGCGGATTGCGTCCTGATCCTGGAAGGCTGGCAAGGACAGGGGAAGTCATCCGCCCTGCGCACCCTTGGCGGGGAGTGGTTCACAGATGACCTTGCCGACCTGACCAGCAAGGACGCGGCGATGCAGACAGCCGGGGCATGGATCATTGAGGTGGCCGAACTGGACGCCTTCAGCCGTGCCGAGGCGGCCCGCATCAAGGCATTCGTGAGCCGTCGCATTGACCGCTTTCGACCACCCTATGGCGAGCGTCTGATAGACAACCCGCGCCAATGCGTCTTTGCAGGCACCACCAACAAGACGGACGGTTATCTACAGGACGCCACGGGCGCACGGCGCTTCTGGCCTATCCGCGTGGGCACCCCCGATCTGCCCGGCTTGGAGCGTGCGCGCAACCAGCTATGGGCGGAAGCCGTCCACCTGTACCGAACCCGCGCCCCCTGGTGGCTGGATACCGACGAACTGCGGCAAGAGGCACAGCAAGAGGCAGATGCACGGTATGATGCAGATAGCTGGGACTACCTCGTGTCCAAGTATGTCAGCGCCTTTCCCAGCATTTCCATTGGCCAAGTGTTGGAAGGCTGCCTTGCCCTTCCACCATCCGAGTGGTCGAAGGGCAACGAGATGCGCGTGGGCAAGATACTGACGGCCATGGGCTGGGAGCGGTATCAGGTGCGTGATGGGCAGGCCCGTCAACGGCGGTACAGGCCACCTGTCACCACCTTGTCACCACCTGCAAGCGAAGTGGTGACACGAAAACATGAATGAAATCAAAGCTGTCACCACTGTCACCACTGTCACCACCTGACGCGCGTACATGTGAGTTATCAGCACAGAACAAGAACACCCCCTTTCTCCGTATATAGAAACAAGTGGTGACAGTGGTGACAGTGGTGACAACGTTGAAATCATTGAACAATTCCTGTCACCACTTCTAGAGAGGTGGTGACAAGGTGGTGACAGGGTCAGCGGTCTGGGTCCCTCCCCCCTGCATCCCCCGTGGGTAATTCGAACCCACCACTTCCTTAGTCTCCAAGGGTTTAGGATAGTAAAATGCAGACGCTCTTAGACACTTTACCCGGCTTGCCCAAGGCTCCCGTCAGCCTGTCCAAGAGCGACTTTGCCCGCGAAATGGGGGTGACGCCGGGACGCATTTCCCAACTGATCACCCGTGGCCTGCCTGTTCTGCCGAATGGCCGGATCGATCCCGAGGTCGGGCGGGAGTGGTACGCGGCGAACATCGATCCCAGCCGGCGGCGGGCGGTGGTGCAGGCAGGCGAACATGGTTCGCGTCCTGTCAGCATCAAGGACGAGATCGAAACCGAACGTCTGGCCCATGCCCGCATGAAGCGCCTGCACCTGGAAAGGACGCTGGTGGACAAACAGGCGGTAGAGGCCGCCGTGTTCTCCCGTGCGCGGGCCGAACGGGACGCCCATCTTGCCTGGGTGGTCCGCATATCGCCCTTGCTGGCTGGGCAGGTGGGCAGCGACCCGGCCACCGTCTTCGCCTTCCTGGATCGGGAGATGCGGGCGCACCTGGCCGCCGTCGCCAGCCGTCCGATGGAGGGCCTGGCCGATGCTTGACGATGTGACCGCCTGGGTTGATGGCGTCTGGCGGCGGGGCATGTGCCCTGATCCCAGCATGACGGTTGCCGAATGGGCCGACCGGTTCCGCATCCTGCCCCCGTCCAGCGCCGAACCCGGCCCGTGGAGTACCGCCCGCCTGCCCTTCCTGCGGGAGCCGATGGAGAGGCTGACGGTCACCGACCCCACCGAACGGGTGGTGGTGATGAAAAGCGCCCAGGTGGGCGGCACCGAAACCGCCCTGAATTTCGTGGGCTATTGCATCCATCAGGCCCCCGGCAACGTCATGCTGGTCATGCCGTCCACCGACATGATCCGCCGCAACACGGCCACCCGCATCGATCCGCTGTTGGAACACACGCCCGTGGTGAAGGATCGGGTGGTGCCCTTCCGGTCCCGCGACAGCGGCAACAGCGCGACCCGCAAGAAATTCCAGGGTGGCGAGCTGCTGATGGTAGGCGCCAACAGCCCCTTGGGCCTGCGCAGCCTGCCCGCCCGCTTCATCCTGTTGGACGAAGTGGATGGCTTCCCGGTGGACGCGGACGGCGAAGGCGATCCGGTGGATCTGGCCATGCGTGCCGCCATCACCTATCGCGGGCGGCGGAAGATACTCATGATCTCCACCCCCACCACCAAGGGGTTCAGTCGCATCGAAACCGCCTACCTGGAATCGGATCAGCGCCGCTTTCATGTGCCCTGTCCGCATTGCGACGAACCCCACGTTCTGCGGTGGGAGAATGTGCGGTGGCCGGAGGGGCAGCGGCACCTTGCCCACCTGGTCTGTCCCCATTGCGGCGCTGAAATCACTGAGGCACAGCGGCACGCCATGGTCGGGCTGGGGGAATGGCGGGCCACGGCCCCCGGTGACGGGCGCACCGCCGGCTATCATATCGGCGGGCTGCTGTCCCCCTTCGTGTCCGTGGCCGAGCTGGCGGTGGAGCATGGCACCGTGTGCAAGGACCCGCCCCGCCACAAGACGTTCAAGAACGTCAAGCTGGGGGAGCTTTGGGAGGATGAGGGTGTCGGCATTACCGACGCCATGGCCTTCCTGGACCGGCGGGAGGATTGGGGCGAGCTGTTGCCGGCGGGCGTGGTCTGCCTCACCGCCGGAGTGGATACCCAGAATGACCGGCTGGAATTGGAGGTGGTGGGCTGGGGCCGGGATGAAGAAAGCTGGTCCATCGACCATCAGGTGCTTTGGGGCGACCCCGCCCAGCCCGAGGTTTGGGCGGCCCTGGATGCGGAATTGCGCCGCACCTTCCGCCACAGCCGGGCTGTGCCCGACATGCCCATCCGCGCCGTCGCCATCGACAGCGGCGGGCATCGTACCCAGGCCGTCTATGGCTTCGCTGCGGAGCGCCAGACGCGGCGCGTGTGGGCCATCAAGGGAAGGGGCGGTGCCGGCATCCCCGTATGGCCGAAACGCCCGTCACCGGCGGGCCGGGGCAACATGCCGCTGTACATCGTGGGCGTGGATGCGGCCAAGGAAACGATCTATCAGCGCCTGCCCCTGGTGGGTGCCGGTGCCGGCTGTTGCCATTTCTCCATGGCGCGGGATGAAGACTATTTCCGCCAGCTGACCGCTGAACGGCTGGTCACCCGCTATGTTGCCGGAAAGCCCGTGCGGGAATGGGCCAAGCAGAAGGGGGCACGCAATGAGGCCTTGGATATAAGGGTTTACGCCTACGCCGCCCTGCATGGCCTGGTCGCCTTGGGCTTCCGGTTGAACCGGGAAGCCGAAGGGCTGGACACAACCCCGATGCGACAGGCGAACGACACAGCACCCCTGCGAACCGTGTTCGCCGGCCCTACGTCGATCAAAAGCCGGTTCATGGGTGGTTAGGCGCTGGCATATCGGAGGGTTTCAAAACTCTCCGATAACTATCCGCAAAAATAGTACAATGATTTCAAGGCATTCGGAGGGTTTTGGATAGTTCGTATAGTTTGTCTACGTACACATATGAGAAATTGCCCGCTGATGGCACCTCTCACACGCGCACCCGCGCGCAACAGTCCAAACCTTCCGAACTGTCCGGTGCAGGCAGATTGCCTTGTCTCCCTGCGCTCCGAACTCTCCGTAGGGTTGGAGGGTTAAGGCTTGGGTAAATAGCCGTTCGCCTGCAACCACTCACGACAGATGCGCTCAACCATGAGGGAAATCGAGCGTTCATCGTCCTTGGCAGCCTTTTCAAGCGCGGCCTTGGTCTCCGGTGATAAACGGACACTGGTGGGCAGTGCTTTCATTGTAACTAATCCTGACTACAAACGCATTGACGTCAAACGGAACGTTAGTGCATTGTAGTCAATATAAAGCGACCGGGCAAGCGGGGTAGGAGCCGCCGGCCCGGTCTAACCCAACCGACCTTGTATGGAGGCACGGCATGGCTACTCGCATGCCTATCACCCGCCGGGGTGTTCTGTCAGCCCTTCCCATGGCCATTGCCGGCAGTGCCGTCGTGGCGGTGGCCGCGAACCCGGTCCCGGTGCCCTGCGCACCGCAACCCGATGCGGAGCTGATCCAACTGGGGGAAGCGTTCGAAGCCGCATGGCGGCATGAGAACGAGGAATACGCCCTGATAGAGGGCGTTGAACAGACGATCGAGAACGAAGAGATCATCTGCGCTTCCGCCCATGCGGCGACCCGCGCCACCAACGCGCTGGTAACCCAGATCATGCAATGCCGC
The DNA here is from genome assembly GCF_057809555.1 of Niveispirillum sp. FG156. Taxonomy (NCBI): domain Bacteria; kingdom Pseudomonadati; phylum Pseudomonadota; class Alphaproteobacteria; order Rhodospirillales; family Azospirillaceae; genus Niveispirillum; species Niveispirillum sp. FG156. Next base: position 15,470 of record NZ_JBMDKE010000018.1, read on the forward strand.
GCCGTGACGGTGCAGGGCATGCGCATCAAGGCGCGGGCCATATCCTGGTGTCATGCCGGTGACCCGGCCCTTGCCGATTCGCTGAACCAAAGCACCGACACCATGCTTGCCGCTAGCATCATCCGCGACCTGTTGGGGGAATGACGCCATGGCCAAGGCCCCGAAACAGCAACCCCTGTCCGACCAAGAACGCGAGCTTTTGCACTACTTCCGCGCCTGCACCCCCGAGCGCCGCCAGCTTCTCTGGGAACTGTCCAAGGAACTTTGCCGCGCCAGCCCCAAGATCGAAATCCATGTGGTCACCGGCTCCGAGGCGCAGTGACCCTTGACAACCATCATCAACACACAGAAAACTCATGACACGGATTTGAGATTTTATGGAGGGTGTTATGAGCTATTCAGGCTTTGGCTACGGATGTAACAGGGACGAAGCGGCGCGGATCGCTGGGGTAACCCCGGACCAAATCCGCAACTGGATGGACCGTTATCATCTGTTCAGTTCCTTGCAGCGCGGCAGCGGCTTTCACCTCACGTTCGGCATGCGTCAGTTCATGACACTATCCGTGGTCGCGGCCATGATGGATATCGGCATGTCGGCCCGTGACGCCTGCGATATCGCTCGGTCGGAAATCTTCCACCGCAACTTCCTGAATAAGCCGAATGACAGCGTTTCCTTTACCCGTAACAAGGAAGGGCGCTGGATATATATCGAACTGCCCGGTTCCGTGGTGACCATCACAGTCCACTTGGATCCGTTGTATCGTGGCATCCGGGACCGGATGGGCATCGAGGCCGACAGCAACCCAGTCCTGGCTGCCGAACTGGCCCTCTGGGATGCCGAGTTGGCCAAGTTACGCGCCCGGCAGGAAGGGTAACGGGCCATGGGACTGCGGGATATCATCCGCCAGTTTCGTGGACACTCTGCCCGCTCCTTCGACGGCGCGGCTGGTGGCCGGCGCTGGGAAGGGGCGAAGTCCATCGCGAGCATGGAAGCCGCGACCCGCACCGCCGCCCTGCCCCTGCGCCGCCGGGCACGCTACTATGTCGCCAACAACCCTTGGGCCGCGAACGCCGCCGGCAGTTTCGCCGCCAATCTGGTTGGGGCTGGCATCAAGCCGCAGTCACAGCACCCCAGCCCGGAAGTCCGCCGTGCCATCAACCAGCTTTGGGAACGCTGGACGGACTTCGCCGATGCAGAAGGGGTGACCGATTTCCAGGGGATGCAAGCCCTTGCCGCCCGTACCCTGTTCACCGATGGCGAGGTTTTCGCCCGGATGGAGGCCGGCGGTTCCGGCCCCGTCCCCCTGATTGTCCGCCTGATCGAACCGGATCAGGTGGACGCCAGCCTGTCGCGCGCCCTGGATAATGGCCGCCGCATCATTGCGGGAGTGGAGTTCGACGCGCAGGGCACGCGCACCGCTTACCACGTCCTGCCCACCAGACCGGGTGACCCGGCGCTTACCGCGCTGTCACCCGTTGCCGTGCCGGCGGCGGATATGGCCCACCTGTTCCAACCCGTGGCACCCGGACAGGTGCGGGGTGTTTCCTGGCTACACCCCGTGCTTCTGCGGCTTCACGAGTTGGACCAAACGGAAGATGCCCAGTTGGTCCGCCAGAAGGTGGCGGCCCTGTTCGCGGGCTTCATTCTGGACGGGGAGGGCACCGCCGCCGGCTTCGAGGCTGATGGCAAGATGGCAGGGCCCAGCGTGTTGGATGGCGGGTTGGAGCCGGGCACGCTGAAAGTGCTTCCGCCCGGCAAGGATATCCGGTTCTCCGACCCGGCCCAGGTGGGCGACGTGCCCGACTTTATCAAGACCCAGCTGCGCGGCATCGCCGCCGGCATGGGCATTCCCTACGAGATGCTGACGGGTGACCTGTCATCCGTGAACTACAGCAGCATCCGGGCAGGCCTGGTGGAGTTCCGCCGCCGCGTGGAACAGGTGCAGCACAGCACCATGGTTTTCCAGTTCCTGCGCCCCGTCTGGCGGCGGTTCATCACCTTGGCCGTGCTGTCCGGTGCGCTGCCTGTCCGCGACTTCGCCGCCAATGCCGAAACCTACATGGCCGTGAAATGGATCACGCCGGGCTTTGATTGGGTGGACCCCAAGAAGGACGCGGAAGCGGATGCCATTGCCGTTGCCGCCGGGTTCAAGTCCCGGCGGGAGGTGGTGGCGGCCCGTGGGTACGATGTTGAAGCCCTTGATGAAGAAATCGCGGGCGATGCGGCCCGCGCAACCGGCTTGGGCCTGAAGCTGGGCACCCCGCCCGCAACCAGCCCCGCCACTACCAACGAGGACAAAACCGATGCGTGAGAGCGCTGATATCCTGGATGAAGGCACCGACGATCTTTCCGACCTGTTGGGGGAGGAAGGGAGCGAGGATTTGGGTTTTCTGGACGACATCCTGTCCGATCTGGCCGGAGCGCCGCTGCACACCCGCAACGCCCCGGCTTCCGACCTGATCGTGCGGGAAGCGGCCATTCAGCCGCGCACCTTGAACGATGCATCCCGCACCGTGGAAGTGACCTGGTCGACCGGTGCCGCCTATCGCCGCCGTGATCTGGCCGGCGACTTCATGGAAGTGCTGAGTATGGACCCGGCCCATGTGAACATGTCCCGGATGCGGGGTGCCCCGGTTCTGGACGCTCACCAGAAAACGGGCATCCGCCAAGTTCTGGGGACCGTCTTGGACGCCAGCGTTGACGGCAATGTCGGGCGTGCCACCCTGCAGTTCAGCGCCCGCCCGGATGTGGCCCCGATTTGGGATGATGTGCGGGCCGGTATCCTGCGGAATGTCAGCGTCGGGTACACGGTGGAGAAGTGGCAACAGGGCACCGATGCGTCGGGCCTGCGTAGCCTGACCGCCGTGGAATGGACCCCCTATGAAATCAGCTTTGTCCCCGTGCCGGCGGATGCCGGCGCACAGGTGCGAACCATGTTCGCCCCGCCGACCGGCGGCGAACGGGCGACCGTGAATGGCGAAATCCGTCAGATTGCCCGGCTGGCCGGTCTGGGAGAGGATTTCGCCAATGGCCAGATCGACCGCAACGCCACGGTGGATCAGGCGCGCGCCGCTGCATTCACCGCCCTGGCAGGGCGTTCCGGCGGCCCGATCCTGACCCAGCGGGCAGATATCGGCTTTTCCAACGACGATCCCACCGTGCGGGCCGAACGGATCGGTGAAGCGCTGTACACCCGCATGATGCCGGGGCATCGCCCGTCAGAAGCGGCCCGCGCCTACATCGGCTTGTCCCTGCCCGAGATCGGGCGGGATATCCTGCGCTTGCGCGGCATCTCCACCACCGGCATGTCGGCAGCGACCGTCATCACCCGCGCGCTGCACACCACCAGCGATTTTTCCCTGATCCTGGGGGATGCGTCCAACCGCATCCTGCGACAGGCCTATCAGGCGGCACCCATCGGGATTAAACAGCTTGCCCGCCAGACCAGCGCCAAGGACTTCCGCGCCAAGATGGCCCTGATGCTGTCGGAGGCCCCGACGCTGGAAAGGGTCAATGAAGCCGGTGAGTTCAAGTCGGGCACCCTGTCGGAAGCGGCAGAAACCTACCGCCTGGAAACCTTCGGGCGCATCGTTGCCATCAGCCGGCAAGCCCTGATCAATGACGATCTGGGGGCCTTCACCAGCCTGAACACCCGGTTCGGCACGGCAGCGGCGGAGTTTGAAGCGTTGCAGTTGCTGGCGCTGTTGGAAAGCAACAGCGGTAATGGCCCGACCATGGCGGATGGCAAGACGCTGTTTCACGCTGACCACGGCAACAAGGCCGGGACGGGTGCCGCCCCCAGCGAGACCACCTTGGACGCCGCCCGCATCGCCATGCGCAAGCAGACGGGCCTTGCCGGCGGACGGATCAGCGTCGCGCCCCGCTATGCCCTGGTGCCGGCGGAGCTGGAAACCACCATGGATAAGCTGGTTGCCGCCATCACGCCGGCCACCACCGGCGACGTCAACCCGTTCGCCAACCGTCTGACCCCCATCGTGGAGGCCCGGTTGACCAGCTCCAAGCGTTGGTATCTGGCCGCTGATCCTGCCCAGATGGACGGGCTGGAATATGCCTATCTGGACGGCGAACCCGGCCCCCAGATCGAAAGCCGCAACGGCTTTGAGGTGGACGGTGTCCAGATCAAGGTTCGGATGGATTTCGGGGCCGGTTTCATCGAACACCGGGGATGGTACGCCAACCCCGGCCCGGCGTAAGGGGGCACCATGGCGACCACGGAAGAGCTGACAAAGCATCGCGACGATCTCACCAAGGCGCGCTTTCAAGGTGCCCGGTCTGTCCAATTTGGTGAACGGGTGGTGACCTTCCGTTCTGACGCGGAAATGGCCGCGCTTGTCGCCACTTTGGACCGGCAGATTGCGGGCACCTCCCCCATCACAACCGTTCGCATCACTTCATCCAAGGGACTTTGACCATGCGCAACTATGTCCAACCGGGGAACACGGTGACCGTCGCCGCCCCCTATGCCGTTCTGTCCGGCGCTGGCGTTCTGGTGGGTTCGCTGTTCGGCGTTGCCTCCACCAGCGCCGCCGAAACCGCCCAGACCGAGATTGTCACGGAAGGCGTGTTCGACCTAGCCAAGGTGCAGGCCCAGGCCTGGACGGTCGGGCAGCCCATCTATTGGGATGCCACCGCCAAGCTTTGCACTACCACAGCCACCGACAACACCCGGATCGGCGTGGCCCTTGCGGTGTCCGCCAATCCCAGCGGAATTGGCCGTGTCCGCCTCAATGGCAGCTTCTGACGGCTGGGGGGGGCATCATGCCGGCATCACCTCGCACCACGCGCCTTCCGCCCAATCTGCCCCCGCGGCTGATTTGCCGGGAAGCCGCTGCGGAGTATGCCGGCATCTCCCCGTCGAAGTTTGACGAGATGGTTCGGGATGGCCGCATGCCGCGCCCCCGCCGGATCGATAGCCGCGTGCTGTGGGATGTCGCGGCCTTGAACCGATCTATCGACAACCTGCCGGGTGGCGAAGATATCGCCAACCCATGGGATGAAGTCGCATGACCAGCATTCGGCTGAAATTCATCCATCGCTACAAGGACCGGCATGGCAAGGAACGCATCTACTTCCGCCGTGGGGCGGAAAAGCGCGTTGTCCTTCCCGGTCCTGTGGGATCGCCTGCCTTCCTGAAAGCCTACAACGCAGCGCTGGCCGGTGATGGGGAGAAACAGCCATCCGTTAAGTCCCCACCGCCGGGCAGCCTTTCTGCCCTCTGCGAAGCCTACTATCGAAGCGCCGACTTCACGCAGTTGAGCGAATCGACCAAAGGCACCTATCGGGGCATCATCGAGAATTTCCGCGCCAAGCATGGGCACAAGCCGGTTACCCAGTTGGAGGCCCGCCATGTGCGCGGCTTCATGGATGACAAGAGCGACACGCCCGCCGCCGCCAACAACCTGTTGCGCATGCTGCGGCTGTTGATGCGGCATGCCCTGGAACGCGACTGGATATCCACCGACCCCACCCAGGCGGTTCGCCCGGTGCGCCGTAAGACGGACGGCTTTGCCACCTGGTCAGAGGATGACATCGCCCGCTATGAGGCATTCCACGCGGTGGGGAGCCGGGAGCGGCTGGCCTTCGCCCTGTTGCTCTACACGGGTGCCCGCCGGTCGGACGTGGTCAAGCTGGGGTGGCAGCATGTGCAGGGTGACCGGCTGGTGTTCCGCCAGCAGAAGACGGGTGGGCGGGTATCAATCCCCATCCACAAGGAACTATCGGCCATCCTGACCACCGTGCCACGCGACAGGCTGGCGTTCCTGTCCACTCGCTACGGAAAGCCGTTCACGGCAGAGAGCTTCGGGAACTGGTTTCGCGGCACCTGCAAGGATGCCGACGTGCCCGATGATTTGAGCGCCCATGGTCTGCGCAAGGCCGTTGCGCGGCGCTTGGCGGAAGCCGGATGCACCCCGCATGAAATTGCGTCGGTGACCGGTCATTCGACCCTGAAAGAGGTGGAGCGCTACACCAAGGAAGCGAACCGGGATCAGTTGGCAGAGGCCGCAATCGCGTCCATCGGGGCCAAAGCAGGAACACCCAATGGCTAACCGGTCAAAGCGGTTAGTCACAAACCGGGGAAAAGATATGATGCATCAATGCCCGCTTGGGCAAGATGGCGGAGGGGATGAGATTCGAACTCACGATACGCTTTTGACGTATACCCGCTTTCCAGGCGAGCGCCTTCAACCACTCGGCCACCCCTCCGCACTGGATGGGCGCGGAACATAATGAGGTCGATCCGATCCCGCAAGCTTTTTAATCACCCCTGTTTCGGCATGGCGGACCGGCGTTGCGACAGCAGCTGGATCAAGGCCATATCGTTGTGCGCTTCCAGGGGCAGCATCGCCTGATAGGGATCGCCCGGCAGATTCAGCAGGCGGGCGAAGGCCGGTTCGGTTTTAACGCCGGCCTGTTTAAGGGCGCGGATCGCCGGGCGCAGGCTGGGGTCCAATAGCAGGAGGCGGGCCTCCACCAGCATGTGCCGCCAGCCCATCTGCCGCTCCACCGGCACATCCTGCACGAAAATCTCGACGGGCAGACCATCCAGCGTGAAGGCGGCCACCAGGGCAGGACCGTCGCTGACGGTGATCAGGTGGCGCCTGTACCCCTGTTCCTGGCCGAATCCAGCGTCCAGCACGGGGGCGAAGCTGGTGGGGACGGCGGCGACCAGGATGTCGATGTCGGAGCCATCAATGGTGATGTCGATGGGGAAGGTGCCGGCAAGCGCGCCGTCGGCGCCTTCCAACCGGTCGAAGGGCTGGTGCCGTGACAGGGTGGCGAAGGCCCGGCGTTGATCCTCACTGCCATGCGCCAGGAAGGACCAGTCACGGAAATCGGGCAGCCTGTCAGGCATGGGGGGCCGGCTTGATCCGTTCGCCGAAAATGGCCGTGCCGACGCGCACGAAACTGGCGCCCAGGCGCACCGCCAGCTCGTAATCCCCGCTCATGCCCATCGACACCTCGCGAAGGCCGTGGCGCTGGGCCAGATCGGACAGCAGGGCGAAGAAGGGGGCCGGTTCCTGACCGGCGGGCGGGATGCACATCAGGCCATCGATGGTCAGGCCATGGGTATCGCGGCATTCATCCAGAAAGGCAGCAAGGTCGGCAGGCGCGATGCCGGCCTTCTGCGGCTCCGCCCCCACATTCACCTCCACGAACAGCCGGGGCAGGCGGCCTTGGCGGCGTCCTTCCTCGGCCAGGGCGGCGGCCAGTTTGGGGCGGTCCAGCGTTTGGATCACATCGAACAGGGCGACGGCTTCCTTGACCTTGTTGGTCTGCAAGGGGCCGATCAGGTGCAGTTCGATATCGGGATAGCGTTCACGAGCATCCGGAAACTTGGCTTTCGCCTCCTGCACCCGGTTCTCCCCGAACAGGCGGTGACCGGCGGTCAGTGCGGCTTCAAGCTTTTCCACAGGTTGCACCTTGGACACCGCGATCAGGCGGGCGGCACCGGCGGGGCGCCCGGCCTCAATGGCGGCTTTGTCGATGCGGGCCTTGATCTCGGCCAGGTTGGCGGCCACATCGTTGGCGGGATCGGTCATGGTTGGCTTCTCGTGCAATTACCGGAGCAGGTAGGCCATCGGCCTTGTTTTCGCCCCATCACGCACGTAAAGCCCTTCCTGTCCGCCCCGTCAATCCCGTGGCCGCGCGCCATCGCCGATATGGATGTGATCTTGCCCCGCCTGTCCCGCGCCATCCGCACCGCCGCCGTCAGCTTGCTGGCCGCGTTCCCCGCCGCCGGCGAAACGGTGGAGTTCACGGGGCGCGGCGTGGGGCAGGGGGCCGTCGTGCGCACGGGCGAGGGGCATGATATTTTCGGCGCCTATGCCGCGACGGGGGAGGGGACGGTCACGACCGATAGCGGGCTTGGCCTGTCGCTGACCGCCACGGTGGGGTCGGGCGATTATCAGAAAAGCCTGGACCGGCCCGGACGCAACGACCAGCTGACGGTGAATGAGGTCTTCCTGACCGTCAATTCCGCCTGGGGGCGCCTGCGCGTGGGGGATGAGGATGGGGCGGCCAAGCGGGCCGTCGATCTGCTGCCGCTGCTGGCGGGTGGGCAGATGGATGGGCTGTGGACCGGCATTGCCGGTACGGCCCCGCCCATCGACCATCTGGGCCGCGACAGCGATGATGCCACCAAGCTGCTGTATGAGACGCCGCGCGTCATGGGTCTGCGCTTAGGGCTCTCCTATGCGCCCAAGCGTGACAGTCTGGTGGAGGATATCGCCAAGCAGACGCCGGGCCGGCTGGATCGTGATCTCTGGGAGATCGGCCTGAATTACCAGGGCGACATCGACGCGGTTTCCTATGAACTGGCTGCCGGCTATGTGACCGCCGACAGCCGCAATCCCCTGCTGGGCGATACACAAAGCCTGAAACTGGCGGCATTGGCGCTGTATGGCGGGTTTTCGGGCAGCGTCATCTATGTGGATGACGGCGATAGTGGCCGGTTGAAGGGGGATGATGCCACCAGCACCACCCTGATGGCGTCTTATGAGAACGGCCCCTATGGCGCGGCCCTGTGGTGGCAGGGCGTCAGCCAGGATATCAGCCGGGATTACGATGCCTATGGCGCCGGCCTGTCCTGGCGCATCCTGGATGAAACCAGCCTCAGCCTGGACACCGTCCGTTATGAGGGCGGGCGCAGGGGCTGGGTGGGGACGCTGGGGGTCGAGGCGCGGTTTTAAGTTCTGGCTGGGCCATCCTCTCTTTCGTCACCCCGGCGGAAGCCGGGGCCCAGCATTGAGCGGCGTCTGCCGCGATATGGAGTCATTCGGCGCTGACCGCGCCTCACGCTGGGTCCCGGCTTTCGCCGGGATGACGATAAGGGGGTGTTTGCATGCATCTGACGGACTGCACCACCCCTCCCTACCGAAACCCCTTCCCTTCCATGTGAAATTCGCCCATCTACCGCGCTTGACCCGCAGGTGCCCGCTGGTCAAAAGTCGCGCTCCATCTATTTCCAACTCCTATCAGGGGAAAAGCCATGTCGTCGGCTGAAGTGCCCGTTTCCAGCGCCCAGGTTGCCATTACGCTGCCCGATGGCAGCGTGCGGACCTATGCGCAGGGCACTACCGGGGCCGACGTGGCCGCCTCCATCGCCAAGTCGCTCGCCAAGGCCGCCCTGGCCGTGAAGATCGACGGCGTTGTCCGTGACCTGGCCCTGCCGCTGCAGGCCGATTGCAACCTGGCGATCATCACGGACAAGAACGAGGCCGACGCGCTGGACCTGATCCGGCACGATGCCGCGCACATCATGGCGGAAGCCGTGCAGGAACTGTATCCCGGCACGCAGGTGACGATCGGCCCCGCCATCGCCACGGGCTTCTACTATGATTTTGCGCGCGACACGCCGTTCACGCCCGACGATCTGGTGAAGATCGAAAAGCGCATGCACGAGATCGTGGACGAGAACCGCCCCTTCACGCGTGAGGAATGGGACCGGACCGAGGCCATCGAGCATTTCAAGTCGATCGGCGAGAAGTACAAGGCCCAGATCATCGAGGATCTGCCCGCGTCCGAAACCATCACCATCTATCGCCAGGGCAAGTGGTACGACCTGTGCCGCGGGCCCCACCTGCCCAGCACGTCGCGCGTCGGCCATGCCTTTAAGCTGATGAAGGTGGCCGGTGCCTATTGGCGCGGCGATGCCAAGAACGCCATGTTGCAGCGCATCTATGGCACGGCCTGGCGCACCGAAAAGGAACTGGCCGATCACCTGCACCAGATCGAAGAGGCCGAAAAGCGCGACCATCGCAAGCTGGGCCGCGAAATGGACCTGTTCCATGTGCAGGAAGAGGCGACGGGGTCGGTGTTCTGGCACCCCAAGGGCTGGGCGCTTTACCGGAGCCTTGAAAACTACATCCGCGCCAAGCTGGTCACCGCCAACTATGTCGAGGTGCGCACGCCGCAGCTCTATGATTCGAGCCTGTTCAAGGCGTCGGGTCATTGGGACCTGTATGGCGACAACATGTTCAAGGTCCGGGAATCGGTGTCCGAGGACGGGGTGGAGAAGTATCTGGGCGTGAAGCCCATGAACTGCCCCGCCCATGTGCAGATTTTCCGCCAGGGCCTGAAGAGCTATCGCGACCTGCCGCTGCGCATGGCCGAGTTTGGCAATTGCCACCGCAATGAACCGTCAGGCGCCCTGCACGGTATCCTGCGCGTGCGCAATTTCACCCAGGATGACGCGCATATCTTCTGCACCGAGGATCAGGTCGGCAGCGAGGCGAAGGAATATTTCGCGTTGCAGCTGGGCGTCTATAAAGACCTGGGCTTCGACAAGATCGCCGTGAAGCTGGCCTTGCGCCCCGACAACCGTCTGGGCGATGACGCCACCTGGGACAAGGCCGAGGAAAGCCTGCGTGTCGCGCTCCGCGCCAACGGTCTGGAGTTCGAGGAGCTGCCCGGTGAGGGTGCCTTCTATGGCCCCAAGGTGGAATTCCACCTGACCGACGCCATCGGTCGTTCCTGGCAGTGCGGCACCTTGCAGCTGGATTTCCAGCTGCCGGAACGTCTGGACGCCTCCTATATCGGTCAGGATGGGGCCAAGCACCGGCCCGTCATGCTGCACCGGGCCATCCTGGGCAGCCTGGAACGTTTCATCGGCATGATGATCGAACATTATGCCGGCAAGTTCCCGCTCTGGCTGGCGCCCACCCAGGTGACCGTGGCCACCATCGTGTCGGACGCCGACGCCTATGCCGAACAGGTGGCAGCCAAGCTGCGCCGGGCTGGCCTGCGGGTGGAACTGGACGTTCGCAACGAGAAGATCAACTTCAAGGTCCGCGAACATTCGCTCCAGAAGGTGCCGGTCATGCTGGTGGTTGGTGCCCGTGAGGCGGAGCAGGGAACGGTCGCCGTGCGTCGTCTTGGCTCCAATGCGCAGGAAATCCTTGCCCTTGACGCCGCCATTGCTAATCTATCGGAAGAGGCGCGTCCGCCTGCGGATACGTCCTCCACCGATTCAGCGTTCTAAGATCGACCCTACCACCGTATAATAACGGATCGCCGCCCGCCCGCGCGCCCAAGCTGCCGCCGGGCGGCGATCCCAGGAAGACAGGAGAAGTTTCCATAGCCAGGCCTACCTCCCAAGACCGCGAACCCCAACGCGACGGTCCCCGCATCAACCGCGAAATCAATGTCCGTTCCGTGCGTCTGGTTGACGCCGAGGGCGAGATGGTTGGTGTCGTCAGCCTGCGCGATGCCTTGATTGCCGCTGAGGATGCCGGCCTCGACCTTGTCGAGGTCAGCCCCAACGCTGATCCGCCCGTCTGTAAGATCCTCGACTATGGCAAGTACAAGTACGAGGCGCAGAAGAAGGCCAACGAGGCCCGCAAGAAGCAGAAGATCATCGAAGTCAAGGAAATCAAGCTGCGTCCGAATATCGACGAGCATGATTACGAGATCAAGATGAAGGCCATGCGCCGCTTCCTGGAAGAAGGCGACAAGGTCAAGGTCACCATGCGCTTCCGTGGCCGCGAAATGGCCCACCAGGATATCGGCATGGCCGTTCTGGTAAAGGTGCGTGAGGCGCTGGACGATCTGGGCAAGGTCGAACAGATGCCGAAGCTGGAAGGCAAGCAGATGATCATGGTCTTGGCGCCGCGCTGATCGGCTGCCCCCGATGATCAAAAGAAAAGGCCGTATCCTTCGGGATGCGGCCTTTTCTTTTGGGTGCTTGTTGGGATTCACCTGAAATCGAGAAGACCCGCCTCCCGGCGAAGGCCGGGGAGGCACATACTCTCAGTTCAGCAGGTCTTAGTGTGCGACCGGCTTCTCCGGCGCGACATAGCGGAAGCTGATGCTCTTGGCCTGGGTGCCCTGGTTCTCTGGCCGGCGCGACTCGAATTTCGTGGACTGGTTGGGGAACAGGCGGCGCACGGGCGGCACGATGCGCCAGGCGTACAGTTCCTTACCGTCTTCTCCGACGGCGACGGCCTGGATATCGGGCACATCGCGCTGGCTGTCGGACTTGTTGGCGATCTCTCCCGATACGAACAGCATGTTGATGCCTTCGATGTCGCGGATTTCAACCTTGGTGGTCTTGGGATCACCCGGTTCCGACAGGCCCGTGCCCGGCAGTTCGGCCAGCCCCGCCATTTCATAGAGCGGGAAGGCGGCGGGCCAGGCCTGGATGATCATGTCCTTGCCATAGAACAGCCCGGCCCCGATGCCGCCCACGGCCAGTACCAGTCCGGCCCAGGCCGCTATCGCGGCCCGGCTGGCCTTGGACTGGCCTGGAAGGGCCGGCAGGTTGCTGCCTTTCGGGATGGGCCGGGGCCGGAAGGGCCGGGCCAGCCCCATATCATCGGCGTCGGCGTCGAATCGCTTGGAATCGAATCCATCGCTGTTGCCATCCCCACCCAGATCCCCGAATCCAGCCAGATCATCGCCCGGCGGATCGTCGAACAGGTTGCCGCGTGGCTCCTCCATGGGCGGGGGAGGCGGCGGCGGTGGGGGGGGGGAGACGGCGTTACGGGCCGGGGGGCGGCTTGCTGGCGCACTGCCGCCGCCGGCACCGGGCCGTTCCACCACGGCCAGCGGTGCCTTTGCCGGTGCTGCCGGACGTTGTGCGGCTGGCGCGCGCTGTGCTGGTGACGCGGCTGCGGGCCGGGAGGAGGGCGGCGGCGGTGCCACCGCCATGTTCGGCTCAGCGAACCAGACGTTCCCGCACTGGCCGCATTTCACCTTGCGGCCCGCACCCAGAAGACGCCCGTCGAGCATGAAGCGTTTTGCGCAGGACGGACAGGACAGGATCATCGGGTCGGGGCGCCGGGATACGGGGTGGATCGGAAATCGGAAGGCGAACGGCGATGCCGTCCGCGCCAATCCCTTATAGGCGGGCGCGGGCATCCTGTGCAAGGACGGGGGCGGAAAGAAGCGCTACCTCCGTCGGACGGGGTCTGCCGGCTTTACCTTGCCGTCCGCCCATGCCATTCCTGTCGCTGACCGACGGGCCGGGATGAACGGCCCCCCACAGCCGGAACAGGGACCGATGCGCCGCCGCGCCCATTTCGACATACCGCTGAGCCAGGACGCGACGGGGCGTTTCCTGCCCTGGATCATCGCCCTGATGGTCTATCTGGCGGCGCTGGCCCTGGCCGTGTCGCTGATTCTGTCGGGCTTGGCGCGGCGCTGGGACAGCGAGCTAACGGCGGGCATGACGGTACAGGTGGCGCCCACGGGCACCGCCAATGCCCGCGAACTGGATGAACGCGTGCGCAAGGTCATGGACGCCCTGTCGGCCAGCGCCTTTGTCGCGACGGCCAGCCGTCTGTCGGACGCCGATGCCCGCGCCCTGATCGAACCCTGGCTGGGGGAAGGGGCGCTGGTCTCGGAACTGCCGCTGCCGGTGCTGATTGATGTGCGTCTGGCCGACGGGGCCAATGTCGCCGACCTGTCCGAACAGCTGAACCGCGCCGCGCCTTTTGTGACGGTGGAGGACCCGGCCCGCTGGCTGGGTGACCTGCGCCGGCTGGCGCGGACCGTTCAGGCCGTGTCTGTCGGCATCATCGCGCTCATCGGTGGGGCGGGCGTCATCTCCATCATCTTTGCCGCATCTTCCGGATTCGCGGTGCATCGGCAGGAGGTGGAGCTGCTGCATGTCATGGGCGCCACCGACGGCTATGTCGCGGGCCAGTTCCAGACGCATATGCTGCGTCAGGCTTTGCTGGGTGGTGGTGTCGGTTTCCTGCTGGCGCTGGCCACGCTTTGGGGCCTGGAACAGGCGGGGCAGGGGCTGGGTGCGTCGCTGCTGCCCGACATGGCCCTGTCGCTGCGGGATTGGGCGTGGCTGCCTGTTGTGCCGGTGGTGGCGGCGCTGCTGGCTGCCCTGACGGCACGGCTGACCGTCATGCGGGCGCTGGGGCGTCTGCCGTGAGCGGACATCCGGCTTCCCGGCAGTTGCGCAGGCTTGTGCTGCTGGTCGCCCTGCTGGCGGGGACCTGGGGCGGTGGCCTGTTCCTGTTTGCGGCCTCCCTGCCGCGTCAGGCGCCCGAGGATGATGTCCGCACCGATGGCATCGTGGTGCTGACCGGTGGCAGCGAGCGGCTGTCGGTCGGGTTTGACCTGCTGCGCGCTGGCCGTGCCCGCAAGCTGTTCATCTCTGGTGTCTATCGCGGCGTGGATGTGCGCGAATTGCTGGCCATCTCCTCCAAGTCGGGTAACGACCTGGAATGCTGCGTGCAACTTGGCTACGACGCCGACGACACCGAAGGCAATGCGGTGGAAACCGCGCGCTGGATGGCCGATGAAGGCTTCCACAGCCTGCGCGTCGTCACCGCCAATTACCATATGCCGCGCAGTCTGGTGGAGTTCCGCCGCGCCCTGCCCGGTGTCACCCTGGTCCCCCATCCCGTAACACCGCAGAAGGTGCGCCTGGACGGGTGGTGGAGCTGGCCCGGCACGGCAGAGCTGATCATCGGGGAATATAATAAATATCTGCTGGCCGTGGTCCGTGCGGCCCTGACGGCGCCGCGCCCGGCGGTCTGACCCTACGGTACCGGCTATGGACAGGGCGGGGCCCTTCCGGTTAAGTGCACCCGCCCGCCGATCTTCCGGACCAGATGCGCATGATTTTCCTCCGCTCTCTGCTGTTCAACATACTGTTCTTTGCCTGGACGGCGGTTTACTGCACCTCGATCTTCTGGACGCTGCTGTTCCCCCGACCGGTCCTGATCGCGGCCATCCGCTTCTACATGCGCAGCCTTTCCTTCCTGGAACGCCATGTCATCGGCCTTCACTATGACGTGAAGGGGGCGGAACACCTGCCCAGGGATGGCGCCTATCTGGTGGGGGCCAAGCATCAGTCGATGTGGGAGACCATGAAGCTCCACCTGCTTTTCCGCGATCCCGCGATCGTGCTGAAGCATGAGCTGATCCATATCCCGCTCTGGGGCTGGTACGCGTGGCGGGCCCGCATGATCCCCGTGAAGCGCGGTAAGCGTGGGGCGGCCATCGCCTCGCTGGTGCGTGGCGCCAAAGAGATGAAACAGATGGGGCGGGAGATCGTGATCTTCCCGCAAGGCACCCGCGTGGCCGTGGGCGAGTACCGCCCCTATAAGGTTGGCATTTCGGTCCTGTACGACGAACTGAAGGTGCCGCTGGTGCCCATGGCGGTGAATTCCGGCGTCTTCTGGGGCCGCAAGACCTTCCTGAAACGACCGGGCCGCATCACCATCGAATTCCTGCCCCCGATCCCGCCAGGCCTGCCCCGGGACGTGGCTCTGTTCGAACTGGAGGCGCGGCTGGAAAGCGCCAGCAACCGGTTGGCTGTTGCTGTCGGGGGCGCTGCCACGCTGAACCCGCGCACCGCCGATCCTGGCAATGCCGTGGCGGTCCCGGTCGATGTTGAAGGCTGAAACGACAACGCCCCGCAGATGCGGGGCGTTTTGCATTTCGGATGTAGCCTGCCTGTGATCAGCCGCGGCTCTTGAAGCTGCGCAGCTGGCTGTTCAGCTGCATGGCCAGGCTGCTCATCCGGCTGGTCGCTTCGTTATAGCGGGCGGTGATTTCCGGGGTGAAATTGCCCTTCGCCTCCGCTTCCAGGCAGGACAGAAATTCCTGCGTCTCCACGATATAGGCCTTCACGGCATCCTGGGCCTGGTTCATCTCGGCCGGTGCCGCGGTGGCGCCATCGGGCACGGTGGGGGCGTTGTTGATGGCGCAGGCGGCAAAGGCGGGCGCCGGCAGCAGCGCCAGGGAGGCCAGCAGCAGGGCGGAACGGGTCTTGGTCAGCATAAGGCGGTCTCCTCTTTCATGCCGCGTCGCAACATGTCTTCCGGTATATCGTGTAAAGACGATGCCATATTGAGGGGAAAACGCAATAGTTTGAGCTTTTACTTTTGTGCATTGCAACCAACATAAGCTATGCACGAACAACTGTCACAATTCTGTACATTTTGTACTCCGAAGGCATCGATATCATCAGATAATTACCTCGCATTCGAGATAATTTCCAATTGCCCATTTTCTGAACACTTATGAGCCTTTCGGCGACGCAGACCGCACAAATACGCGGCCCACATCTGTCGATACCACCCCTTCCGCAGTGCGGTATGAGCGCTTATGTCTGCGGCCAGGGGCGAGACATCAGAAATTACAGGAATATCCATCGTGAAGACCAAACTGTTGATGGCGGTTGCCGCCATGCTGCTCGCCGCCACTGGTGCCGCCCGTGCCGAAGATGGCCCCTATGTCGCTGCTTCCGTCGGTGCCTTTGTCGGCAACGACTATACGCATGCGAAGACCTGGAAGACCGCCAAGGGTAACGCTGACAAGAAGTACGCCAGCACCATCGCCGCCGGTTACCGGCTGGCCGATTTCCGCTTTGAACTGGAAGGCGGCTTTGGCCGTCTGGCTGACATCACGGGGACCAAGTCCGCAACCGTGACCCGGCCCAATGGCGATCTGTCCATGTGGACGGCGCTGGCCGGTGCCTATTACGACATCCCCGTCACCAAGAAGTACCAGCCCTATGTCGGTCTAGGCGGCGGTGTTGCCGACCTGAAGAATGACAGCAGCCTGCTGGTCGTCAAGGAAGGTACCCACGGCGCCCTGTTCGCCGAGGCTGGCCTGAACATGGTGGTCTGGGATGGGCTGACCGTCGCTCCCGGCTATCGCTATCTGTGGGTGGATGCCAAGGGCAGCGGCTCCGACTATGTCACCAGCCACATCGTGAAGCTGACGGCCCGCGCCAGCTTCTGATGAAGTAAAGCCTGCCTTTCAGGGTGGTGGAAGCCACCCTGGGGGGCAGGGATGCAAGGCCCTGTAGTGATTCCCCTTTTCACGCGGGCCGTTCGGGTCTATATACCCATCATCTTTATCCCATACGGACCGGCCAGCGACCGTCGTTGGCAGGCTGGTCTGCTTTGCGGGTGGGCCTTTGGCCCGCCTTTTTGTTTATCTGGGCTCCGCGTATCCGGCATCGCGCCGGGCGGCGGGTGGAGTTGGAACGCGAATGGACGTGCAGGAACGCATCGGTGGCATCATCACCCCCTCGGTCGAGGCCATGGGGTATGAGATCGTGCGCCTGCAGATTTCCGGTGGTGAGCGCCCGACCTTGCAGATCATGGCCGACCGCACCGATGGCGGGGCCATGACGGTCGAGGATTGCGCTGACATCAGCCACGCCGTTTCCGCCCTGCTGGACGTGGAAGACCCGATCACATCGGCCTACACGCTGGAAGTATCCAGCCCCGGCATCGACCGGCCGCTGACCCGCCTGAAGGATTTCGAGCGGTTCAAGGGTCTTGAGGCTCGTATCGAGACCCAGATGCCGATGGATGGGCGCAAGCGCTTCCGCGGCACGCTTTACGGGGTCGAAGGCGAGAATGTGCTGATCGCCCTGGATGCCAAGACCTCTCAGCCGCCCAAGCGCAAGCCGGGCGCGAAGGTTTCGGCCAAGGCGAAGCCGGTGGAAATTGATCCGGGTCTGGTGGAAGTGGCGGAGATCCCCTTCGCCGAGATCGCTAAGGCCCGGCTGGAACTGACCGATGAGTTGCTGAGCATGGCGGCCTCCGAACAGGGGCTGGCGGCTGGCACCGAGGGCGGGCAGATGGATGTGGACGACACGGCCAAGCCGGTGAAGCGTCCCAAGGCCGAGAAGGCGTCCAAGAAGAAGGGTCCGGGGCGTTTCGCCCGTCCGGACCAGGATGAACAGGATATTGTGACCACCGATGGCCCCTCCGACGCCGATGCCGGCGCCGGGACGGTCTGACGATCAGGATAGAAGGCAGGGTTCGCCAGGATGGAACTGCTTCAAGTAGCCGACGCGGTCGCCCGCGAGAAGAATATCGACAAGGAGCATGTGCTCGAAGCCATGGAGGAGGCCATCAAGAAGGCTGGCCGCTCCAAATATGGGCACGAGCACGACATCCGCGCCCGGATCGACCGCAAGACGGGCGATATCCAGCTCACCCGCCACATGGAAGTGGTGGAAGAGGTGGAGAATGAGGCCGTACAGGTGACGCTGGCCAAGGCGCGCCGCAAAAGCCCGAAGGCGCAGCTTGGCGATTTCATCGTCGACCCGCTGCCGCCCATCGATTTCGGTCGCATCGCCGCCCAGACCGCCAAGCAGGTCATCGTGCAGAAGGTGCGCGAGGCCGAGCGCGAGCGTCAGTATAATGAATATATCGACCGCAAGGGCGAGATCGTGAACGGTCTGGTCAAGCGCGTCGAGTATGGCAATGTCACCGTCGATCTGGGCCGCGCGGAAGCCGTGCTGCGCCGGGACGAGTGCCTGCCTAGAGAGCATTTCAAGACCGGCGACCGCGTCCGCGCCTACATCTATGATGTGCGCAAGGAGCCGCGCGGGCCGCAGATCTTCCTGTCGCGTACCCATCCGATGTTCATGGCCGGCCTGTTCAAGGCCGAAGTGCCGGAAATCTATGATGGCATCATCGAGATCAAGTCGGTGGCCCGTGATCCGGGCAGCCGTGCCAAGATCGCCGTCATCTCCAAGGACAGCTCCATCGACCCCGTCGGTGCCTGCGTCGGTATGCGCGGTTCCCGCGTTCAGGCCGTGGTGGGCGAGCTGCAGGGCGAGAAGATCGACATCATTCCCTGGAAGCCCGATCCGGCCACCTTCGTCGTGAACGCACTGGCCCCGGCCGAAGTGGCCAAGGTCGTGCTGGATGATGAAGGCAACAAGATCGAGGTCGTGGTGCCCGATGACCAGTTGTCGCTGGCCATTGGTCGCCGTGGTCAGAATGTCCGTCTGGCGTCGCAGCTGACGGGCTGGACCATCGACATTATGACCGAGGCCGAAGAGCGCGAGCGCCGCCAGACGGAATTCTCGTCGCGGTCGGCCCTGTTCATGGAGGCCCTGGACGTCGACGATATGATCGCCCATCTGCTGGTGAACGAAGGCTTCACCTCGGTTGAGGAAATCGCCTTTGTCGACCTGGACGAACTGACCCGGATCGAGGCGTTCGACGAGGATGTGGCCGCCGAGCTGCAGAATCGCGCCGCCACCTTCCTGGAACAGCAGAACGAAATCCTGGAAACCAAGCGCCGTGAACTGGGCGTGGAAGATGATGTCGCCAATATCGAGGCGCTGTCGCCGGCCATGCTGGTCAAGCTGGGTGAAAAGGGTGTCAAGACGCTGGACGATCTGGCCGATCTGGCCGGTGACGAACTGCTGGACATCATCGGCAAGGATGCGATGACGCTGGACGAAGCCAATGAGGTGATCATGGCCGCCCGTGCGCATTGGTTCGCCGACGAGGAAGGGGCGGAAGGCTGAGGCCTTCCGATCCGTTTTTAGTTTTGAGTGATTTGGGAATGCAAGGCATGAGCAGCGGCACAGATACGACGCCCGGCTATCCGCCGGAACTCGACGCCGAGGCCCAGGCCGATGAACCTGAAGCCGTGGGGGGCCGTAAAAGCCCGCTGCGCCGCTGCATCGCCAGCGGAAAGGTCCAGGACAAGGCGGGCATGATCCGCTTCGTTGTGGGGCCGTCGCTTCAGGTGGTTCCCGATGTGGACGAAACCCTGCCCGGCCGTGGGCTTTGGTTGACGGCTGAGGTGGGATTGGTCGAAAAGGCCCTGAATAAGGGTCTTTTCGCCAAGGCTGCGCGCCAGGGCGTGAAGCCCGTGCCGGACCTGCTGGTGCTGACGCGCCGGCTGATCCGCCGCCGGGCCCTCGGTCTGATCGGTCTCGCCCGCAAGGGCGGGGGTGCCATCGCGGGTTTCGAGAAGGTACAGGCTGCATTGCGTTCCGGTTTCATAGGCCGGGCGGGCGGTGCGGGCCAAAAGAGTGTAGGGTTGTGGTTAGAGGCGTGTGACGGGTCCGACGATGGTCGGACCAAGCTGCATGCCTTGGCGCAGGCGCTGGGTGTGCCGCTGGTCGATGCCTTCGACCGGTCGGAACTGGGGGCTGCTCTGGGCCGGGAAGAGGCGGTGCATGCGGTGATGGCGGCGGGTCCGTTGGCACAGCAGGTCCGCCGCGAGGTTGCACGGCTTTCCGCCATTGGCGGAACGGCCGCCTGAGTCATTGGGCGGATGTGTTAGGTTTCAACGGCTTACTGTCGGATTAGGGATGAGCGATACCAACGACCAAAACCGCGACAAAAAGGTGCTGACCCTGGGTGGTCGCCCGACGCTTGGACTGGGCGGGGCCAATAAGCCGAAGCAGGCGGCCCCTGCACAGCCCGCAGCGGCAGGCGGCGGCGCAGGCGCGTCAGGCACCGTGCGCCAGAGCTTCTCGCATGGACGCGGCAAGGAAGTGGCGGTCGAGGTCAAGCGCAAGAAGACCTTCGAAAAGGGTGCCATTCCCGGCGTCGCCGATGGTGGTGCCGCCGCCCGGCGCGCTGCGGAGGGTGCGGCCGGTGGCCGTGGTCCGCAGCCGCGTGGCAATGCTCCCCGGCAGTTGAGCGACGCCGAGCGTGAGGCGCGCATCCGCGCCCTGCGTTCCGCCGCCGAGGCTGAGGGCGAGCGCGCGATCCAGGAAGCAGCCGAGGCGGAAGCCCGCGCCATTGCCGACGCTGAAGCGGCTGTTGCCGCCGAAGCTGCGGCCCGCGTCCGCGCCGAAGCCATCGCCCGTGCAGAGGCCGACGCCGCTGCCCGCGCGTCGGAGCCGATGGACGAGGACACGGTCCGCCGTCGCGAGTTGGAAGAGCTGCGCGCCATCCAGGATGCTGAGAAGGCCGCCGCTGCCGAGGCCGAGCGCCGCCGCAAGGATGCGGAGGACGCTCGCAAGGCCGAAGCCGCCAGCCGTACGGAAACCAGCCGGTCTCGTCACGCGGCTCCGGCGGCGTCCGATGATGACCGTTCGGCACGCCCGGTCGGCAATCGCCCCGCAAACACCACGCAGGAACAGCCTGCCGCCCGTCCGCCTTTGGGTGTGACGCCGCGTCCCGGCGATTTCGAGGACGAGGATGGTCCTCGCCGTGCCAAGGTGGCCGGCGGTCCCGGCAAGGCGCCTGCCAAGGTGCCCGCGGCCCCGGTCAAGGCCAAGGTCGACGACAAGCGTCGCGGCGGCAAGATGACCATCTCGCAGGCCCTGTCGGACGAGGAAGGCCGTCGTGGTCGTTCCATGGCCGCTGCCAAGCGTGCCCGTGAGCGTGAGCGTCTGCGCCAGTTTGGCCGTCAGGAGACCCAGAAGGTCACCCGCGACGTCATCATCCCGGAAGTCATCACCGTCGGCGATCTCGCCAACCGTATGGCCGAGCGTGGTGCCGATGTTGTGAAGTCGCTGATGCGCATGGGCGTGATGGCCACCATCACCCAGACCATTGATGCCGATACGGCTGAACTGGTCGTGCAGGAGCTGGGTCACCGTCCGGTTCGCGTCGCCGAGAGCGACGTCGAAATCGGCGTGATGGGCAACGAGGATCTGGCCGAGGACCTG
The DNA here is from genome assembly GCF_057809555.1 of Niveispirillum sp. FG156. Taxonomy (NCBI): domain Bacteria; kingdom Pseudomonadati; phylum Pseudomonadota; class Alphaproteobacteria; order Rhodospirillales; family Azospirillaceae; genus Niveispirillum; species Niveispirillum sp. FG156. Next base: position 36,847 of record NZ_JBMDKE010000018.1, read on the forward strand.
GTGTCCCGTCCGCCCGTCGTCACCGTCATGGGTCACGTCGACCATGGCAAGACCTCGCTGCTGGACGCGCTGCGCAAGACCGACGTTGCTGGCCGTGAGGCCGGTGGCATCACGCAGCATATCGGCGCCTATCAGGTGCAGTTGAAGTCCGGGTCGAAGATCACCTTCATCGACACGCCGGGTCACGCCGCCTTTACCGAGATGCGTGCCCGTGGTGCCAACGTCACCGACGTTGTGGTGCTGGTCGTGGCCGCCGATGACGGCGTCATGCCGCAGACGATCGAAGCCATCCGCCACGCCAAGGCGGCGGGTGTGCCGATCATCGTCGCCATCAACAAGTGCGACCTGCCCTCGGCCAAGCCGGACCGTGTCCGCCAGGAACTGCTCCAGCATGAGCTGGTCGTGGAAGGCATGGGCGGCGACGTCCTGGACGTGGAAGTGTCGGCCAAGGCCGGCATCAACCTGGACAAGCTGGAAGAAGCCATCCTGCTGCAGGCCGAAATCCTGGAGCTGAAGGCCAACCCGCGCCGCACCGCCGATGGCGTGGTGGTCGAGGCCAAGCTGGACAAGGGCCGTGGTCCGGTCGCCACCGTGCTGGTGAAGCGCGGTACCGTGAAGGTCGGCGATATCGTGGTTGCCGGTTCCGAATGGGGCCGTGTCCGCGCGCTGGTCAATGATCGCGGCATCAATGTGCCTGACGCCCCGCCGGCCATGCCGGTCGAGGTGCTGGGCCTGGGCGGCGTGCCGCTGGCCGGTGAAGAGATGGTCGTGGTCGACAGCGAAAGCCGCGCCCGCGAAATCACCGAATACCGTGCCCGCAAGAAGCGCGAAGCCGATAGCGCCAAGTCTGGGCGTGGTTCGCTGGAACAGATGTTCAAGCAGATCCAGGCGGGCGAAGCCAAGGAACTGCCCATCGTCATCAAGGGCGACGTGCAGGGTTCGGTGGAAGCCATCTCCGGTGCACTGGAGAAGCTGACAGCCGAGCATACCGAGGTGAAGGTGCGCGTGCTGACGTCCGGTGTGGGCGCCATCACGGAAAGCGACATCACGCTGGCCAACGCGTCCAAGGGTCTGGTTGTCGGCTTCAATGTCCGCGCCAATCCGCAGGCCCGCGACATGGCCAAGCGCGACGGCGTGGAAATTCGCTACTACTCGATCATCTACAACATCATTGATGATGTTAAGCAGATGCTGACCGGCATGCTGTCGCCGACGCTGCGGGAGAAGTTCCTGGGCAACGCGCACATCCTGCAGGTCTTCAACATCACCAAGGTCGGCAAGGTTGCGGGCTGCCGCGTCAGCGAAGGCATCGTCAAGCGTGGCGCCAAGGTCCGTCTGCTGCGCGACAATGTCGTGATCCACGAGGGTACGCTGAAGACCCTGAAGCGCATGAAGGACGAAGTCCGCGAAGTGCGCGAAGGGTTCGAATGCGGTATGGCCTTCGAGAATTACGACGACATCCGCGAAGGCGACACCATCGAAGCCTTCGAGATCGAAGAAATCGCCCGCGTCCTGTAATCGGGTCTGGGGTGATGTGATAAAGGCCGGTGCCAGCAATGGTGCCGGCCTTTTTCTTTTTCGGGGTTACCCTCACCCTCCCAAACGCTGGCGCGTTTGGGCCCCTCCCTCTCCCACCTTCATGGGCGAGGGAAGAGGTTTCCGCCCCTCGCCTGCTTGCGTGAGGGTGAGGGCGGCAAGGGAGGGCGAGGGCAAGCACGGGGCAAAGCCTGATCTCCATCTTCTGCTGGCCTTTCCCTGTTCCACGGCGTTTCATAGGAAACGTGGAAGGAAAAGCCGCGACCCGCGCGGCGTCTGGGAGATCATAAATGCCCAAACTTGCCCAAAATCTGATCTGGATCGTCATCGGTGTCTTCGGTGCCGCTTGCCTGGGTGGGATCGCCCTGCACCGGGGGGAGACGATCAATGCCCTGTGGTTCATCGCGGCGGCCTTTGGCATCTATACCGTCGCCTACCGGCTTTATGCCGGCTGGATCGTCACCCGCGTGCTGGTGGCCGATCCCAGCCGGGCGACGCCGGCCCTGCGTATCAATGATGGGCGCGACTATGTGCCGACCCATCGCTGGATCACCTTCGGTCACCATTTCGCGGCCATTGCCGGTGCCGGTCCCCTGGTCGGGCCGACGCTGGCGGCGCAGTTCGGCTATCTGCCGGGCACGTTATGGCTGCTGACCGGTGCCGTTATCGGTGGCTGTGTGCAGGACATGGTGGTCCTCTGGGCCTCCACCCGCCGTGATGGCCGTACCCTGGGCCAGATGGCGCGGGACGAGCTGGGACCCGTGGCCGGGGGGGCCGCCCTGGTCGGTACCTTGCTGATCATGGTGCTGATCGTGGCCGTGCTGGGTCTGGTCGTCGTCAATGCCATGAAGCATAGCCCCTGGGGCACCTTCACGGTGGCCATGACCATCCCCATCGCCATCCTGGTTGGCATCTATATGCGCAGTATCCGGCCGGGCCGGGTGCTGGAAGGATCGCTGATCGGGCTGGCGCTGCTGCTGCTGGCCACGGTGGGCGGTGGCTGGGTGGCGCATGACCCGGTGCTGGGGCCGATGTTCAATTTCGATGGGCCGGCGCTGGCCCTGATGGTCATCGGCTACGGTTTCTTCGCGGCCATTATGCCGGTCTGGCTGCTGCTGGCGCCGCGTGACTATATCTCCACCTTCATCAAGATCGGGGCCATCCTGCTGCTGGCTTTCGCGGTCGTCATATTGCGGCCCGAACTGCATATGCCGGCCTTGACGCAGTTCACCGACGGCACCGGGCCCGTGGTGGCGGGCGGGCTTTATCCGTTCCTGTTCATCACCATCGCCTGCGGTGCTGTTTCCGGCTTCCATGCGCTGATCAGTGCCGGCACCACGCCCAAGCTGATCATGTCCGAAAAGGATCTGCGGCTGGTCGGCTATGGCTCCATGGCCATGGAAAGCTTTGTCGGCGTCATGGCCCTGATCGCGGCCTGCGTGCTGGACCCCGGCGTCTATTTCGCCATCAACAGCAGTGCCGGCATTGTCGGTGCCACGCTGGAAACGGCGACGGCCACCATCACTTCCTGGGGCTTCCCCGTCACGGCGGAGCATATGCAGGAACTGGCGACATCCATGGGGGAGACAACGCTGTTGGCCCGTACCGGCGGTGCGCCGTCGCTGGCCGTCGGCATGGCCCAGATCTTCGCGGGCGCCTTCGGGCAGAGCCTGTTGGCGCTCTGGTACCATTTCGCCATCATGTTCGAGGCCTTGTTCATCCTGACGGCGGTGGATGCCGGCACCCGCGTGGGCCGTTTCATGCTGCAGGACCTGCTGGGCAATATCTGGCGACCGCTGGGCGACACCAAGGCGCGGGGACCGGCCATCGTCTGTTCGGCCCTGTTCGTGGCTAGCTGGGGGTATTTCCTTTATATCGGGGTCATTGATCCCTATGGCGGCATCAATATCCTCTGGCCGCTATTCGGCATCTCCAACCAGATGCTGGCCGCCATGGCGCTGGCCATCGCCACCACCATCATCGTGAAGAAGGGCAAGGCCGCCTATGCCTGGGTCACCGGGCTGCCCATGGCCTTCCTGGCTGTCACCACCACCTATGCCGCCTGGCTGAAACTGTTCGATCCCGACCCGCGCGTGGGCTTCCTGGCCGGGGCCAATGCGCTGGAGGGCAAGCTGGCGGCGGGGTCGCTGTCGGGCAAGGCGCTAGAATCCGCTCCGCAGTTGATCTTCAATCAGCGGCTGGATGCCGGGCTGACGGTGTTCTTCATCATCGTGCTGTGGGTCATGATCATTGAGATGGCCCGCATCTCCCTGCGCCATGTGCAGGGTCAGACGGTACCCGCCCTGTTGGAGGCACCCTATGTCGATGTGGCAAGCTTGCCGCAGCCGACCGGTGCGGGAGGGCATTGATCATGATGGCGGGACCGGCCCATTTCCTGCGCACGGCCTGGACCGTGCTGCGGGAAGTGTCGGGCGACGCAGCCTATGACCTTTACCTGGCCCGCCATCGGGAGCGCCACCCGGACCAGCCGGCACTGGACCGGGAGGCCTTCTACCTGTCGGAGTTGGACCGGCGGTGGAGCGGGGTCAACCGTTGCTGCTGACGCAGCGTCGTCACCCGAGCTGTTTTCGGTTTACCGGAAGCAGCTCGGGCGGCGACTGCCGCCGCGCGGCACGTGCCGCGTAAGCCAAGCGGCGGATGCCGCGCCGGCGCTTGAGGAATACGAAAGCCTAGAGCGTGTTTCCGGCCAACGGAAACACGCTCTAGGCGTCATTGGCGGCGGGTAGTTCGCCGATCGACATGGGTTCGTGGTCGGGGAAGCGGTCCAGCAGGGCGTCGGCTTCTGCGGCCACGGGCCCCCGATCGGTGATGAAGCCGGTGATCAGCGACAAGGGCAGGATGTCGGCGCCCGGTGCCGTGATGGTGCCGGGCCCCAGCGCCTGCCAGTTGATGGCGGCGGCGGGCAGACAGACATGCAGCGGTGCGCCCGCGACCTTGGCTGCCCGCGCCAGATCACACGTGCCGGCGGGGACCAGAACGTCGCCGCGCGCACTGGCCCGGATGGCGGCCACGAACAGCCGCTCCACCACCCCGCGCCGGACAAGGTCCAGGGCGCCGTCAAGGTCGCAGGGGCTGTGCGGAATGCCCGCCTCCACCATCTCCCACGCGGCCAGTGGCCCGATGGTGACGACTTGCGGCGGGGCGATATCCTCGCCCAGAACGCCGCCCGTGGCTCGGCGCAGATCCACCTGTTCTTGTGCCAGAAACAGGCCGGCGGACGCAGCACCCCAGCCCACCGATGACAGCCAACCCGGTTCGGCGGCCAGCAACAGGGTCTGTGGCTTGCCGTCGCCGCCACCCGCACCGACTCGGCGCAGCATGCCCATGGCGTGGCGACCGATTGCAAGGTTGCCGGCCAGTTCCTCCGCCGCGATGGCATCAGCCTCCATATAGGCGCGGTGGGCGCGTTCGGCGGGCGGCGTGACATCCAGCACCTCCCGCATCCGATCCAGGACACCGCGCAGGCGCGGGCAGCGGGGATCGGTGGCGGCCAGCGCGTGCCAGGCCGTCATGACGGGGACAATGTCGGGATCGCGCCGTGCGGCCAGGGCCAGGCCGTAACCCGCCAGGACGGAAATCAGGCCCGGTCCCCGTACCACGCCGCCAACAATCGCGCCCAGCACCTCGCCCACAGAGGCGACGCGGCGGATCTGGCACTGCGCGGGCAGCCCGGTCTGGTCGATGACCTCCACGCCCCAGCCATCATCCGCCAGCCATATCGACTGGTGTCGCATGTAGCGGCGTGGAGAGGCAGCAGCGGGCATGGGGTTCCTGTTTCCGTTTGCGCACCCACCATGGACCGCCGCCGCGGCGCGGGTCAAGCTGCCTTACCCTGTCCGAAAGCACGGGGGACGATTTTTGCCCCGCTAAGCGGCGGACAGTTGTTCAACAAAACCGCTAACATTGCGGCGCAGGTCGCCCGCCTGTCCGGCCACGCCATTGGCCGTGCTGGTGACCTGTCGGGAGGTTTCCCCGGTTTCGCCCGCAACACCGACCAGACCGTCCAGATCCTGGCGGATATCCTCCGTCCCGACCGCTGCCGCCTGCACATTGCGGGTGATCTCGGCGGTGGCGGCGGACTGTTCCTCCACCGCTGCCGCGATGGCGCCCGTCATGCTGCGGATCTGGTCGATGGCGGTGACGATGCCGCCGATGGCCCCGACGGAGCCACGCGTTGCACTCTGCACCCCCTCCACCCGGCGCCTGATATCCTCCGTCGCGGATGCTGTCTGGTTGGCCAGCGCCTTCACCTCCGACGCTACGATGGCAAAGCCGCGTCCCGCGTCGCCAGCCCGCGCCGCCTCGATGGTGGCATTCAGCGCCAGTAGGTTGGTCTGGGCCGCGATCCCGTCGATCAGGTCTACGATCTGCCCGATCTGGCCCACCGTATCGGCCAGATCGGCAATGTCGCGGGCCGTGCGCTGGGCGCCGTCGGCCCCTTCGCCGGCCAGGGCTGCCACCTGTGTTGCCTGCCGGCTGATCTCCCGGATGGAGGCGGCCAGTTCCTCCGTGGCGGCGGCCACGGTCTGCACATTCGCGCTGGTGCGGTTCGATGCCTCGGCGGCGGCACTGGTGCGGTCTGCGGCAGTGGTGGCGGCGCGCTGCAACCCGCCGGCCTGGTTCTGCAAACCATCGGCATTGCCGGCCAGTTCGGTGACGATCGCTTCCATCCGTCCCACGAATTCCTGTATCAGACGTTCGCGGTTGATCCGGTGCGTGGCCATCGCGGCCTCCGCTTCCTTCTGTTCGCGGGCCAGCCGTTCCGCCCGCTCCATCCCGTCGCGGAACACGGCAACCGCGCGGGCCATTTCCCCGATCTCGTCCAGCCTGTCAGTATCGGCCAGTTTGACCTGCAGGTCATTGGCAGCCAGCCGGCCCATGGCCCCGATCAACCGGTTCAGGGGCGAGGTCACGCCCTTCAGCGCCACCACCAGCGACAGGCCGATACCGCCCAGGGTGCCCAGCAGCGCCGTCAACGACAGGGTCCAGCTGGTCAGCCGCTCCAGCGCATGCAGTTCGCCGGTTAGGGCCGCGACCGCCTTCTCCAGCGTCGTGATGTAGGGATCGGTCTGCTCGGATGCGGTGCGTTCGGTGCTCCGCACCTTATCCCGGAACAGGGCATGGGCGTCGGCACTTTTGCCCTCCATGGCCAGGGTCCGCACGTCCCGCAGGGCGGCGATCACCGGGGTCTGGCTGGCGGCGATGGCGGCAGGATCGCTGCCTGGCACCGGCGGCGACAGGGTGCGCATGGTGGCCACCGCCTCTTCCATGGTCGCCAGCCTTTTATCGAACCGGGTGGCGATGGCGGCCCGGCCATCGGCAGGTTCGAAAATCAGGTTCAGGGCGTCGCGCTGCAACGCGCGGCTGGTGGAGCGCAGTTCGCCCGCGGCCAGTGCCGCCTCATTCGCCCGGTTCAACGCCTCCGTCGCGCCATTGACGCGCGCCTTGGACCACAGCGCCGTGGCCGTCACGACCAGGGCGACCAGCGACAGGATGGCCACGGGGGCCAGAATCTTTATGGAAAGACGCATCAATGCCGCTCCCTTTTTGGACGAAACGCCGCGAAACGGAAGGGAAAGCTGGGCCAAGGAGGTCCTGGCCGATATATGCAGTTGAAAGGAGAGGATACGCCGGTCCGGGGATCGGGGAAGGGGCGATTGCGGTCCTGACGGATAGGGTTCCGATTATTTCCGGCCATCGCCATTCTGGAACCTGTGCGGCGGCACGATAAGGGGCGTGCCGATGGTTTCAGCACGCCCCTTTCCGACAAGTCCCTGTCAGCCGATCAGCACCCGCAGGGCAAAGGCCTCCATCGCGTCGGGCAGATAATCGGCCAAGCCCGGGGCCAGGGTATCGTAGCGCGCCCGGAAATCGGGATGCGTGCGGTAGATGTCGGCCAGACCCGCATAGGCATTGGCGTCGGGGCGGCGGCCCCAACTGGCCGTTACCCAATCCAGATGCCGGTTCAGCATCGGGTCAAGCCGGGGATCATCGGCCTCGATCCCGTCCCGCAACGCCTGGGCAATGGCCCCCTCCACGGTGGCCAGTTCGGCCATGTGCGCCGGCTGATCCAGTCCGGCCATGGCCTGTTTGGCACGGCCGATATCGGCCCGCATGGCGGGGCCATGACGCTCGACCAGCCAATCCTCATATCCCGCCTGTTTTTCGGGGTTGAACCCCTGGTACAACGTCTCGGCATCCATCACGGTTTTTCCTTCCAGTAGGGTGATGGTGCGGTCGATGGTGGTGACCAGGGCACGGTACCGTTCCGCCTCGGCCAGCAGGTGCCGCCGCTGGACGCGCAGGGTGTCCAGCCGGTCGAAGCCGGGGGCGTCCAGCACCCAGGCAATCCGGGCCAGCGGCAGTCCCAGTTCCCGGTGCAGCAGGATCTGTTGCAGGCGCAGCAGTTCATCTGCCCCGTAATAACGGTAGCCGTTTTCCCCCGTCACGGCGGGGCGCAGCAGGCCGATATGATCGTAATGGTGCAGGGTGCGCACCGACACACCGGCCAGTCGCGACAATTGGCTGACGGTATAACGGCTCATCCCCTGGTCCCCTCCATATTCCACACGCCCATTCTTGCTGGGCTATGACGCGGCGTCAGGGTCAAGGGGGGAATTAAAACAGATCGTCGATCTCGCTTTGGTCCATGGTGACGGCGGGGTTGCTGTTCTGCACGCTGCCATGGACGATGGCGCTGCCCCGATCGACCAGGGCCTGCAAACGCTGCCAGTAATCGGCGGCGGTAAAGCCCAGCATGTCGGCATCGTCGCGCATGGCCGACAGGTTGGCCACCGCCTCCACGATCAGGCTGTTCATATCATTGATCGCATCGTCGAACGGTGCCCGGAACTCGATGGGCACATGATCATAGGCTTCGATGGCCAGTGGCGCGAAAGCCAGGCCCGAATCCTCGAAATGCTGACGATAGGTCTTGGGCGTCCAGGCCACGATCTCGTCCAGCATGTCGGGCATATCACCCAACATGGACAGCAACATGATCACTTCATTGAAATGATTGAAGTAATCTGTCGACAGTAATGTCCTGTCGTCGATCGTCGTATCACGGACAAGTTGGCGGTAATGGTCGAGCATGGACGTATCTTGCATGGCATGGTCTCCATACCACAATGTTCGCTAACAATATCCCTAAAATTGCATCTACCCTGTCATCCCCACACCTCAAACCCATTTCCCTGTTGAACAATCCTTGTGCAGATATTGGGGCGAAGGGAAGGGGTAAGTCCCTATCCTTACGGTGTTTCCGGTTTCCCCGGTTGCCAACCCTGGGCGCGTTTCAGGACTTCTTCCGCCGTTACCCCCTGCTCGCGCAGGGTGCGGATACCTGTGGCGCCATCGCGTTTGGACAGGCGTTCCCCCTGGTCGTTCAACAGTAGATCGTGATGGTGGTAATCCGGTTTAGGCAGGGACAGCAGCGCCTGGAGCAGGCGATGGACATGGGTAGCATGGAACAGGTCCACACCACGCGTTACCAAGCTCACGCCCTGGATGGCATCATCGACAGTAACCGACAGGTGATAAGAGGTACGGACATCGCGCCGCGCCAGCACGATATCGCCCAGCAGGCCCGTGTCCGCCGTCACGATCCCCCGCCCCCGGTCATGCCAGGTCAGGGGGCCGGTCAGGCTGGCGGCCTTTGCCACGTCCAGGCGGATGGCGTGCGGCTCCCCCGCTGTCACGCGGGCCGCCGCGACATCTGGAGACACATGCCGGCAGATGCCGGGATAGAGCGGCCCCTCCGGCCCCATGGCCACCAGATGCGGGGCATTGCCGGCCCGCGCAATCTCATCCGCGATCTCCTTGCGCGAACAAAAGCAGGGATAGGTGACGCCCAAGGCCGCCAGCTGGTCCAGCGCGGCTGCATAATCATCCATATGGTCGGACTGCCGCCGTACCGGTTCCTCCCACCGGCAGCCCAACCAGGCCAGATCCTCCTTCAGCATCACCTCATATTCCGGGCGGCAGCGGTTGGGGTCGATATCCTCAATCCGCAGCAGAAAACGCCCGCCCGCCTGTTTTGCGGCATTCACGGCGAACAGACAGGAATGGACATGCCCCAGATGCAGGAAGCCTGTCGGGCTGGGTGCGAATCGGGTAATGACGGGGAGGGCGGGTTCAGTCATGCGTGGACACCGGGGATGGGGGCTGCGCCCCTGCTCTCACGACATATACCCCCAATGGGTGGCGGGTCACAAGCCAAGCGACCACAAGGGCTTGGGTGTCGTTTCTATTGCAGGCGCGTGATAATTGCGGATTACGCATGCCGGGCGGGTTGCCAGAAGGGGTCGGGCCGTTATATCAAGATGCCCGACGTTCCGGCCTGCCGCCAACCTGTCCGCCGCCCGATGCCGACGGTCCCGAAAGGGTCCTGACGGGTGGAAGAAGTCGGGGCTCCGGGGGTCGGGAACACCGACGGAACGGCGCTTGGGGGTGCAACTTGTCACCACCTTATGATGGGTGTCCTGCCTTGGTGCTGAATGCGGATTTCCGTCCGCTCAGCTATTTCCCGCTCTCGCTCTGGTCATGGCAGGATGCGGTCAAGGCCGTGTTCCTGGACCGCGTGAACATCGTCTCTCACTATGACCGCGTGGTCCGGTCGCCACAGCTGGCGATCCGGTTGCCCAGTGTCATTTCGCTGAAGGAATATGTGCCCGCCACGCGCCGGCCCGCCTTCACCCGCTTCAACGTGTTCCTGCGCGACCGGTTCACCTGTCAGTATTGCGGGCGCTGGTTCCCCACGCATGAACTGACCTTCGACCATGTCATCCCGCGCTGTCGGGGCGGGCGCACCAGTTGGGACAATGTCGTCACCTCCTGCTCGGCCTGCAATCTGGTCAAGGGCAGCCATATGCCCAGCCAGTGCGGCATGCACCCGATGCAGGAACCGTTCGCCCCCACGGCGTACGAGCTGCAGGAAAATGGCCGCAATTTCCCGCCCACTTTCCTGCATGACAGCTGGCGCGACTTCCTGTCCTACGATGATATCGGGGACGAGGTGGCAGCCGATCCGGGTGAGGATTTGCCCGGTGCCGCCTTCCCCGCCTCCATGACCAGCGCCGAATATTGGGGTGCCGAACTGGAGCAGGGCTGACGCGCTGGCAAGGGCCGCCGGATTGCCCAGCATCCCCTTCCATCCCGCCTTCATGTGATGGTGTTGAAAGGTCCGCTTCGGCGGGCCTTTCTTCCGTTATAGGCCGGTGCGGATGCTGCCGGGTGGCATAGGCTTTGTCCTACCTCGAAAGTTACACCCCTTCCGGCAAGTTGGATGGTTGAAGTGTGACGCATACGCATTAATTCTAAGTCAGCTTCTTTCAATGCTTTCAGAAAAGCAGCGGTGAAAATCAATAAATCAAGAGGTTGAGTTATATCTAAAATCCAACTGATCAAGAGGGTCGGCATTTTATTCTGATCAGATAGTTAAACTACTTTCCTGAATTCTCCAAAAAACTCTCCGTCGCTATCCTTCGTCAAGGATGGTCTCGTTCCTTCTTTGCCCGGATCGACCGTGGCCAGGAGAAATCGTATGCTGACCAAACTGCGCGACCTTTCGATTGCCCGCAAATTGCTGATCGCCTTCGGCGCCCTTGTGTTGACCTCTGCCGCTGTCGGCACGATCAACCGGGCACAGCTGGCCTTCATCGAACATGGTAATGCCGAAACCGTCCATACCTATGAGGTGATGCGCACGGTGCGTCAGCTGACCACGGCCAAGGTGGATCAGGAAACGGGTCTGCGCGGCTATATGCTGACCGCCGATGCCAGCTTTCTGGAGCCCTATACGAACGGTATCCGGAACTTTGACGCCAGCTTCGCCCGCGTCAGCGAACTGACCAAGGACAATCCCGAACAGCAGGCCCGCCTGCGGGAGATCAAGGAAGCGTCCGACGCCTGGAACCGCGAGGTTGCCGAACCGATGATTGCCGGTATGAAGGACCCGGCGACACGGGAAGAAACCCGTGCTGTTGCGGCATCCGGCATCGGCAAGAATCGCATGAACGCCGTCCGTGCCAAGGTGGAGGAAGTACAGAATGTGGAGCGCACCCTGCTGGAAAGCCGTCGCGCCGGCCTGATCAACGCTTTCTCCACGGCCAATATCGCCACCATTGCGGGGGCCGTCGGGTCGCTGATCATCGCCATCGTGGCCGGCCTGTCGCTGGCCGGTGCCATCGCCCGGCCCATCCGCGCCATGACCGGCCAGATGGGCCTGCTGGCCGGTGGCGACAAGACCATTCATATCGACGGGCTGGACCGTCAGGACGAGGTGGGCGGCATGGCCCGCGCGCTGGAAGTGTTCCGCCAGAACGCTATCCGCGCCGATGAACTGGCCGCTGAACAGGCCCGTGAGCAGGAGGCAAAGCTGCGCCGGACAGAGGTTGTGGAGGGGCTGATCGCCCGCTTCGACGCCGAGGTGACAGCCGTCCTGGGCAGCGTCGCCGGCGCCACCAGCCAGCTGGATGCCACGGCCCAGGGCATGACCGCCATTGCCGAGGAAACCCGCGCCCAGGCCACCGCAACCGCCAGCGCCGCCGACCAGACCGCCGCCAATGTGCAGACGGTCGCGTCGGCAGCGGAGGAAATGGCCAGCTCCATCCAGGAAATCTCCCGTCAGGTGGTACATTCGACCCAGGTCGCCGACAATGCCGCCAGCCAGGCCGCCCGTACCAATGACACGGTGCAGACCCTGGCCGATGCCGCACAGCGCATCGGGACGGTGGTGCAGTTGATCAGCGAGATCGCCAGCCAGACCAACCTGCTGGCCCTGAACGCCACCATCGAGGCGGCGCGCGCCGGGGAGGCGGGCAAGGGCTTTGCCGTCGTCGCGTCGGAGGTCAAGAGCCTGGCCAACCAGACGGCCAAGGCCACCGAAGAGATTGCGCAGCAGATCCAGTCGATGCAGGCCGTGACGGGCGACGCGGTTGGGGCCATCGGCTCCATCACCGGTACCATCGCGCAGATCAACGAAGCCATGGCCACCATCTCCGCCGCCGTGGAACAGCAGAACGCCACCACCTTGGAAATCAGCCGCAACGTGCAGCAGGCGGCCCTTGGCACCCGTGAGGTTTCCTCCAACATCGCCAGCGTGACCCAGGCCGCGGGAGAGACGGGTGCCTCCGCCACCCAGGTCCTGGGTGCGGCCCGTGAACTGGGTGAGCAGGCCGACGTGATGAAAAGTCAGGTGGAAAGCTTCCTGTCCGGCATCCGGGCCGCCTAACGGTTCCTTGCTCCAGTCTGTGGACAGCCCGGCATCCGGTTTCTGGATGCCGGGCCTTTCCTCTGGCACGATGCGGTCACTGCTCCTTTGACCGGTGTCCAAGATGCGCTTTGCTCCGTTCCGTTGCCTGCTCACGCTGCTTTTGAGTTCTGCACTGGCCGGGTGTGCCGCCGCTCCTCGGCAAGCTGCGCTTCCCGCCGGTGCGAAATATGTCGCGATGGGCAGTTCCTTCGCGGCGGGTCCCGGTTTGCCGCCCTATGTGTCGGACGCGCCGGCGCGGTGTGGACGGTCGGCCGGCAATTACGCGCAACAATTGGCGGCCAAGCGTGGTCTCGTCCTGACGGATGTCACCTGCTCCGGCGCGACGACAGGAGCTGTTCTGGACGGATGGGCAGAACTGCCGGCGCAGATTGCCGCTGTTGACGCTGACACACGGCTGGTGACGGTCACCATTGGCGGCAATGATGTCGGCTATATCGGCAACATGCTCTCCGTCTCCTGTCTGACCCTGGCACGCAACGCCGGTTCGGGAACGGAGAAGTGTCGCACCCCGTCCTGGGCCGAGGAGGAGAAGTTCCGGCAGCTTTCGGAGGCGCTGATCCGCATAGGAACGGCAGTGCGTGAACGTGCACCCAATGCCTTGCTGATCTTCGTCGAATATCCCGCCGTTCTGCCGCCCACGGGCACCTGCGCGGCAACGCCGCTGGACCCGGCGGAGGCCGACCGGTTGCGGGAGGTTGAGCGTCGTCTGCGTGATTTGACGGGGTTGGCGGCCAAACAGTCCGGTGCCCTGGTGCTACCAGCGGCGAAACTGTCGCGCGACCATGGTGTATGCGGGGCGGAACCCTGGATGGAGGGGTTTCCAGTTTCGGCGGGTAAGGCTCCCTACCACCCCAATATGGCGGGCATGAGCGCTGTTGCCGTTGCCCTGGATGGAATGCTGCCGCGCTGACGGATTGGAGATGTTCTTGTTTTGTTGATGCATGGCGGCGGGACTTGCCTATACTCCGCCGCCATGAGCGAGATTGTCCCCTTCCGCCGGCCCGGTACTGACAAGGCGCCAGATGCCCCGTCATCTGTGCGCACGGCGCCCCCGCGCCTGCTGCTGCCGGATGCGCCGGCCATTGTGGTGGGCGCGCGCGGGGTCACCTGGGTGACGCCCGATGGTGAGGTGGACCTGATCCCGCATGACGAGGCGGCGTACCGCCTTCGCCATGAAAGCGTGATTCTGGCCCATGCCCGCGCCGTGGGAAGGCGGCTGCGCACCGAGCGGATGAACGATCCGTTCGACGTCCTCGAACTTTTCGCCTTTGTCCGCCCCGCCCGTTTCTGTTTGCCCACGCCCAAGGGGCTGGCCGAGGTCACGGGACAGCCGGTCCCCGCCGATCCGGAGGCCGAGGCCCTGTCCCTGATCGACAGTGCCCGTGCCCTGCTGTCCGAACTGGCGGAGAATAACCGCCCGGAACCGGACGGGGAGAAGCGCAAGCAGCGGCGCGAACTGTCGGATGCCGCCGGCATCGGCTGGTTCATGGGGCAGGCGGGTTGGTCCTGGGCACCGTCGGTGATGGCGGCATTGGGCCTGCCGCATGGTCCCGGCGACGGGCGGGCGCGGCGTGGCCTGATGGTCTGGAACCAGCTGAAGGAATGGCAGGCCGAGGCACCGGAGCCACCGCCCGGCCATATCCCCGTGGAACCGGCGGAGGCGCGCTGGCGTCTGGCCGAACTGGTGGGCAGCGGGGCCGGGGCCGAACCGCGCCCGCAGCAGGCCGATTATGCCAGCGCCGTTTCCAGCGCCTTCACCCCCCGTGATGAACAGGGCGTGCCCAATGTGGTTCTGGCAGAGGCCGGGACGGGCGTGGGCAAGACCCTGGGCTACCTCGCCCCCGCCACCGTCTGGGCGGAGAAGAATAGCGGGCCAGTCTGGATTTCCACCTACACAAGGCAGCTGCAGCAGCAGATCGACAAGGAACTGGACCGGCTGCACCCCGACCCCGCCGTGAAGGCGAAAAGGGTGGTGGTGCGTAAGGGGCGGGAGAATTATCTCTGCCTGCTGAACCTGGAGGAAGCGGCCAATATCGCCCATACCCAGCCCGCCTATGCCAATGCCATCGGCCTGATGGCGCGCTGGGCCGCCGCCACGCGCGATGGCGATATGGCGGGTGGTGACTTCCCCGGCTGGCTGGTCGATATCCTGGGCAAGGGCCGCACGATGGGGCTGGCCGACCGGCGCGGCGAATGCGTCTATAACGCCTGCTCCCACTATTCGCGCTGCTTCATCGAGAAATCGGTCAGGCGGGCGCGCAAGGCCGACATCGTGGTGGCCAACCATGCCCTGGTCATGGTGCAGGCGGCGCTGGGCGGTGGTGACGATGCCTATGTCCCCACCCGCTATGTCTTTGATGAGGGCCATCATGTGTTCGATGCCGCTGACAATGCCTTTGCCGGGCATCTGACGGCGGCGGAGGCGGCGGAGCTGCGGCGCTGGCTGCTGGGGGCCGAGGTGTCGGGCCGCAGCCGGGCACGAGGCCTGCGCCGCCGGGTGGAGGATCTGGTCGGCGGCGACAAGGTGTCCCTGGAACTGCTGCAGGAAATCCAGCAAGCGGCCCAGATCCTGCCGGGGGAGGCTTGGTCACAGCGCATCCATGGCGGGGAGGTGAAAGGCCCTCTGGAAGCCTTCCTGGCCGGCGTGCGCGCCCAGGTCTATGCCCGCGCGCAAGGCGTGGACAATCCCTACAGCCTGGAAACCGACTGCAAGCCGGTGGCGGACGGTCTGGTTGATCTGGCCGTGGAGCTGGATGTGGCACTCCTGAAACTGGCCGCCCCGCTGGAAAAGCTGGCCGACCGGTTGAAGGAGATGCTGGACGAGGAAAGCGACGAGCTGGAGGCCGAAACCCGCCGCCGCATGGATAGTGTGGCGCGGGCCTGCAAGCGCCGCGCGCAGAATGAGGTGAATGGCTGGCGGCTGATGCTGCAAAGCCTGAAGGATGAAACCCCGCGCAAATTCGTCGACTGGTTCGGGGTGGAGCGGGTGGAGGGCCGGGATTTCGATCTGGGCATGTATCGCCACTGGGTCGACCCCACCATCCCTTTTGCTGACACGGTCGGCACCGTCGCCCACGGTCTGGTCCTGACCAGCGCCACCCTGACCGATGGCACGGGTGATGTGGAGCAGGATTGGCAGGCGGCCCATCTGCGCACCGGTACTGTGCATATGGGGGGCGTGGCTCTGCGTGCCGCCGTGCCCAGCCCGTTCGACTATTCCAGCCAGACCCGCGTGCTGGTGGTGAATGACGTGCGCAAGGATGATTTGGGGCAGGTGGCCGCTGCCTATCGCGAACTGTTTCTGGCGGCGGGCGGCGGTGGGCTGGGCCTGTTCACGGCCATTCAACGGTTGCGCGCGGTCCATGAACGCATCGCCGAACCGTTGGAAGAGGCCGGCATCCCCCTGCTGGCCCAGCATCTGGACGGCATGGATGTGCCCACCCTGGTGGATATTTTCCGCGGCGAGGAGGATGCCTGCCTGCTGGGCACCGATGCCGTGCGCGACGGGGTGGATGTGCCGGGCCGGTCCTTACGCCTGATCGTGTTCGACCGTGTGCCCTGGCCCCGTCCCGATATCCTGCACAAGGCGCGGCGGAATTATTTCGACAAGATCGCGGGCCGTCGCGGCTTTGACGACATGATCACCCGCCTGCGCCTGCGTCAGGCCTTTGGCCGTCTGGTCCGCCGCGCCGATGACCAGGGCGTGTTCGTCCTGCTGGACCCGATGATGCCGTCGCGCCTGATCGGCGCCTTCCCCGACGGGGTGGAGGTGCGCAAGGTCGGGCTGGCGGAGGCGGTGCGGGTGACGAAGGGGTTCTTGCACCGCCCCGTGTGACGGGGGGCCGGTCGGATGGTCAAGACGTAGCGCGGATTAGCGAAGCGTAATCCGCGGAGCGACGCTGGGGGGCCCCGCGGATTACGGCTTCGCCTAATCCGCGCTACACATACCCTGCTATCCCCCTCACGCCCCCGGCACACCCTTGCTGGTCGAATATTCGAAATGCAGCACATGGTCGGGATGCACCAGCGCGTGCACCGCGTGCGCTGCCATTGCCGCCTCGCTGAAACCGCACAAGATTAGTTTCAGCTTGCCCGGATAGTGCGCGATGTCGCCGATGGCGAAGATGCCGGGGGCTGACGTGGCCAGGGTACGCTGGTCGACCAGGATATGGCCCTTTTCCATGTCCAGGCCCCAATCGGCGATGGGGCCGAGATTCATGGCCAGACCAAAGAAGGGCAGCAGAATATCCGCCTCCAGTACCTTTTCATTATCATCCAGATCGGCAACGCGCACACCCGTCAGCTTTCCATCGGCCCCTTCCAGGCCCGAAAGCTGGTACGGCACCACCATCTCCACCTTGCCTTCCTTGACCAGCGCGTCCAGGCGGGACACGCTTTCCGGGGCGGCGCGGAATTTGGGGCGGCGGTGGACTACCATGACATGGGCGGCCACTTCCGACAGGGAATTGGCCCAGTCCACGGCGCTGTCGCCGCCGCCGGCAATGACGATGCGCTTGCCTGCGAAATCTTGGCGGCGCTTCACCAGATAGAAGATGCCGGTGCCTTCATAGGCCTCCAGACCGTCCAGCGGCGGCTTGTTGGGGCCGAAGGCACCCACGCCCGCCGCAATGATCACGGCCTTGGCGTCGATCACGGTGCCCTTGTCGGTACCCACGCGCCAGCCGGTATCGGTGCGGGTCAGGGTGGTGACCTGCTGTCCCAGATGGTAGGTGGGGTTGAAGGGGGCGGCCTGTTCGGCCAGCTTGTCGATCAGGTCGGCGCCATCAATGGAAGGGTGGGCCGGAATGTCATAGATCGGCTTTTCCGGGTACAGCGCCGCGCACTGCCCGCCCACCATGTCGAGCGCGTCCACCACATGGGTGCGCATCTTCAACATGCCGCATTCAAACACGGCAAACAGGCCCACGGGACCTGCGCCGATAATGACGACATCGGTGGAATGGCTGTTCTCGGACGACATGCAAACGCTCCCCATCGGGCGGACATCACGACTGGCGGGTTTGGTGCCGCGTTTCGCGCGCGATGGCAAGTGCGGATGCGCGGATGCGGGATTGCGTCACCCCTTGCGGTGCGGGGGTCTTTTGTCGGAGTCTGGGGTCATGATCCTGGAAAGCCTCTTCGAATGACCCTGACCCTTTCCCTTGCCGATGAGACCGCGACCAAGGCGCTGGCGGCACGTCTGGCCCCGCATCTGCGGGCCGGCGACGTGGTGACCCTGCGCGGTGACCTGGGCGCCGGCAAGACGGCGCTGGCCCGGTTCCTGATCCGGCATCTGGCGGGGGATGAGGCGGAGGAGGTGCCAAGCCCGACCTTCACCCTGGTCCAGACCTATGAGCACTTGACGCCGCCCATCTGGCATTTCGACCTTTATCGCCTGACCGATCCGGGGGAGGTGGTGGAACTGGGGTGGGAGGAGGCGCGCGACGCCTGCGCCCTGGTCGAATGGTCGGAACGGCTGGGCCCGCTGCTGCCGCGTGACCGGCTGGATGTGCAACTGACGCTGGACGGGCCGACGGCGCGGCAGGTGGTCATTACGGGCCATGGGACATGGGCAGAACGCGTGGCGGGGATATGAGTATGGTTCGTGAAGACGTGATTATCTCCTTCCTGGCCAAGGCCGGCTGGGGCGATGCGAGGCGGGTCGCCATGGGAGCCGATTGGTCCACCCGCCGCTATGAACGGCTGATGCGGGGCGATGGGGCCAGGGCCATCCTGATGGATGCGGCGGGTGATGGGGCGGGACAGGTGCCGCCCTTCGTGCGCCTGTGCAGCCTGCTGCGCGATGTGGATTTGTCGGCACCGGCGATCTTTGCGGAGGATCAGGGGCAGGGCCTTCTGCTGCTGGAAGATTTCGGGGATGATAGTTTCGCTACCCTGCTGGAACGCGGTGATGATCCCTGGCCGCTTTACGGTGTTGCGACCGATGTCCTGTCGCATCTGCACCAGCGCTTTGATCCCGGCACCGCCCCGGATGTGCAGCGCTATGACCTGTCCCTGTTTACTAAACAGGTGGCGCTGTTCGGCGATGCCTATCTGGAGGCGGCGGGCAATCCGTTGACCCCGGCGGGACGGCGGGCGCTGGATGAGGCCTGGGTGACCGTGCTGACCCAAGTGCTGGGTATCGTGCCCGACAGTCTGCTGCTGCGCGATTATCACCCCGGCAACCTGATGCGGCTGAACCGCACGGGCGTGCGGGCCTGTGGCCTGCTGGATGTGCAGGATGGCGGGATCGGGCCGGTCAGTTACGATCTTCTGTCGCTTTTGCAGGATGCACGGCGCGATGTGCCGGACGATATCCAGGCGGCGATGATCGACCGCTATCTGGCGTCCATGCCGGGCCTGTCGCGTGATGCCTTCCTGGCCAGTTACGCCGTGATGGGGGCCATGCGTCATGCCCGCATCCTGGGCCGTGTGGCACAACTGGCGGCGGGCGGGGGCAAGGCCAAGCAGCTGGCCTTCCTGTCCCGCGTCTGGGGACAGTTCCGGATGGCCATCGCGCATCCGCTTTTGTCGCCGTTACAAAGTTTCACGGATCAACATTTGCCCCAAGATGGGGCTGTGGCCCATATTCTGGGGCGATGACTAAAGTTGGAGTACAATTCGATGTCCTTCATGCCCAAGCGGGCGATGGTGCTGGCGGCGGGTCTGGGCCTGCGCATGCGTCCGATCACGTTGGAAACGCCCAAGCCGCTGGTGGCTGTCGGCGGCCGCACCATGCTGGATCACGCGCTGGACCGGCTGGAAGCCGTCGGCGTGGAAGAAGCGGTAGTGAATGCCCATTGGCTGGCCGACAAGATCGCCGCCCACCTCGAGGCGAACCCGCGCCGGAACCTGAAGCTGACCCTGTCGCGCGAAGAGACCCAGCTGGAAACCGGCGGCGGTGTGAAGCATGCCCTGCCGCTGCTGGGTGACGATCCGTTCTTTGTGGTCAATGCCGATATCGTCTGGCTGGATGGGCCGGTGCCGGCGCTGAAGCGGCTGGCCGGTGCCTGGAATCCCGACCTGATGGACAGTTTGCTGCTGGTCACCCCGACGCCCAGCGCCATCGGCTATGACGGGCGGGGCGATTACCTGATGGACCCCGATGGCCGCCTGTCGCAGCGCCCGGACCTGGAGGTTTCGCCCTTTGTGATGGCCGGCGTCTCGATCATGACGGCGTCACAGTTCACCGACACGCCCGACGGTGCCTTCTCCAACCTGCTGCTGTGGCAGCGGGCGGAAGCGGCGGGCCGCCTGTTCGGTGTCCGGCATGAGGGCAACTGGTACCATGTCGGCACGCCGGGCGCCGTGCCCCTGGTCGATGGTCATTTGCAGGCCCCGGCCAGCCGCGAGGTCGTGCCCTGATGTCCCATACCCCGCCGCCGGCCAGCGTTTTCACCCTGGCGCCCAACCTGCCCTTTGTCGATGCGCTGGCGGCGGGTCTGTGGGAACAGGCGGGCGGGGATGCGCTGGCGCTGAACCGGTTCACGGTGCTGCTGCCCACCGCGCGCGCCGTCCGGTCGCTGCGGGAGGCGTTTTTGCGCCTGTCGGGTGGGCGGCCCATCCTGCTGCCCCGCATGGCCCCGCTGGGCGATGTCGATGGGGACGAGGTATCGCTGATGATGGATGGGGTGACGGGCAAGGCCGGCGGCCTGGACCTGCCCCCCGCTATCGCCCCCCTGCGGCGGCAATTGCTGCTGGCCCGCGCCATTGCCGCCGCCGGCGACCGTTTTGCCAAAACGCGCGCACAGGCGGCACGCCTGGCCCGTGAACTGGCCAAGCTGCTGGACCAGACGCAGACGGAAGGGGTGGGGTTCGACCGGCTGCACAGTCTGGTCCCTGATGATTATGCCGAACATTGGCAGGTGACCCTGTCCTTCCTGTCGATCATCGTCGATCAATGGCCCGCCATCCTGGCCGCCGAAGGGGCCGTGGACCCGGCGCAGGAACGCAATAACCGCCTGCTGGCCTATGCGGCGGCCCTGCGCGCGGCCCCCCCCACGCACCCGATCATCGCCGCCGGCTCCACCGGTTCCATCCCCGCCACCGCCGAACTGCTGGCCACCATTGCGCGCCTGCCCACGGGTTCCGTGGTGCTGCCGGGGCTGGACCGCGAATGCGATGACGCGACCTGGGCGGCGCTGGACGATGCCCACCCGCAATTCGGCCTGAAACAACTGATCGACCGGATCGGCGTGACGCGGGATCAGGTGCCGGACTGGCCGCTTGCTGTCGGCGTCGCCCCATCCTGCCCGCCCGCCCGTACGGCCCTGATTGCAGAGGCATTGCGTCCCGCCGGCACGACGGAGGCCTGGCGCGATCTGGGGGCGCTGGACCCCACCGCCCTGTCCGGCCTGACGCGCATCGATGCCGCAACGCCGCAGGAAGAGGCAGGGATCATCGCCCTGATCCTGCGTCAGGCGCTGGAAATGCCGGGGCAGACGGCGGCCCTGGTCACGCCCGACCGCAATCTGGCCCGCCGCGTGGCCACCGAGCTGCGCCGCTGGGACATCCGCGTCGATGACAGTGCGGGCCGCCCTCTGGCCCAGACGCCCGTCGGGTCCTATCTGCGCCTGATCATGGATAACGCGGTGCAGGGCGCGCCCATCCCGCTGCTGTCGCTGCTGAAACACCCGATGGCGGGGGCCGGTTGGGAACCCGGCAAACTGCGGCGTCAGGCGCGGTTACTGGAAACCGCCATCCTGCGCGGACCCCGTCCGCTCGCAGGACTGGTGGGATTACGTCAGGCGATCCAAGCGGCATCCGCCAAGGGGGCCGAAGAGCGTGGGCGCATCGCCAATCCCGCCATAACCGAGGATTTGCTGCGCCTTGTCGATCGACTGGACAGGATGCTGGGCACGCTTTGTGCCGCTGTCGCGGATGGAACGGAACGGCCCCTGTCCGACTGGCTGCGCCTGCATGTCGGTGCGGCGGAGGCGCTGGCAGCGCTCACAGGGGAGAAAGGTGCCGACCGGCTGTGGCGTGACAAGGATGGCGAGGCCGCCGCCACCTTCATTGATGAGTTGCGCGATGCGGCGGACGGCTACCCGCCGCTGGGCGGCAAGGATTATGCCGGCCTGATGGAGGTGCTGATCGCCGGCAAGGCCGTGCGGTCGGCCTTCGGCCTGCATCCGCGCCTGCATGTTCTGGGTCTGATGGAGGCCCGGTTGCAGCAGTTTGACGTGATGGTCCTGGCGGGGCTGAACGAGGGGACATGGCCCCCCGCCCCGCCGCCCGACCCCTGGATGTCGCGCCCCATGCGCCGGGATTTCGGCCTGCCCGCGCCTGAACGCATGGTGGGACAGGCCGCCCATGATTTCGCCACCTCGTGCGGCGCGAAGACCCTGTACCTGACCCGGTCGGAACGGGTGGAGGGCACGCCGACGGTGCCGTCGCGCTGGCTTTTGCGCCTGGATACGGTGCTGGACAAGGCGGGCCTGCGCGGGCGGATTGAGGCGGATGGCGATTACTGGCGCGGCCTGTGGCAGGCGCTGGATCGCCCGGCGCAGGTGCGGCCCTGTCCCGCCCCGGCCCCGACGCCGCCGGTCGGGGCACGGCCCCGGAGCTTGTCCGTCACGCAGATCGAGACCTGGATGCGCGACCCCTACGCCATCTATGCGCGCAAGATCCTCAATCTCAAGGCGCTGGACCCCATCGATGCCGATCCGGGGGCGGCGGAGCGGGGGGAGATCATCCATAAGGCGCTGGACCTGTTCGTCCGCCAATATCCCGACACGCTGCCGCCGGACCCGCTGGGCGAGTTGATCGCCATCGGGCGCGGGGCATTCGGGGATTTGCTGGACCAACCGGGCGTTGCCGCCTTCTGGTGGCCGCGTTTTGAGCGGGTGGCGGAATGGTTCGTGGCGCAGGAGACGGAGCGGCGGCGGACCGTCAAGCCGCTGGCGACCGAGGTGACGGGCCGCGTCACCCTTTCCGGTCCCGGCGGCGACTTCATCCTGACGGCCAAGGCCGACCGCATCGACCGCACAGCAACCGGCGGCTTGGTCCTGATCGATTACAAGACCGGCACCCCGCCCACGGGCAAGGAAGTGCGCCTCGGCAAAGCCCCGCAATTGCCGCTGGAGGCGCTGATCGCCAGCGGCGGCGGGTTTGAGCATCTGAAAGCCGCCCCCGTGGATGGGTTGGAATATTGGCGCCTGTCGGGCGGCGATCCCGCCGGCACCATCCAGCTGCTGAAGGAAGACCCGGCGGCCCTGGCGGTGGAAGCGCGCGAAGGCCTGCTGGATCTGATCCACCAGTTCGATAATCCCGACATGCCCTATCACAGCCAGCCGCGCCCCGCCTGGGCGCCCAAATATACCGACTACGCCCATCTGGCCCGGATCAAGGAATGGTCCGCCGGCGGCGGGGGAGAGGCAGAGGGGTAATGCATGAACGACGAAATCCGCCTGCTGGCCGAACAGCTTCTGACCCAGGGCGAAACCGTCCTGTCAGACCGGGAACGCCGTGTCCTGACCCGCATCGCCCATCGCCGCGCCATTTCCCGCAACAGCCATTCCGACTTTGAAGCCAGCATGACCTTGGGTGACCGTCTGGCGGACAAGGTGGCGACGGTGGGCGGGTCGTGGAGCTTCGTGATCGCCTTCGCCCTGGTGATGGCGGTGTGGATGGGGCTGAACGCCGCCTTCTGGGGCTTCGCCTGGGACCCGTATCCGTTCATCCTGCTGAACCTGATGCTGTCCACCCTGGCGGCGGTGCAGGCCCCCATCATCATGATGTCGCAGAACCGGCAGGCGGCCAAGGATCGGGCCCAGGCCAACATGGATTACGAAGTCAACCTGAAGGCCGAACTGGAAATCATGGCCCTGCATGAAAAGCTGGACCGGCTGCGCACGGACGAATTGGAAGCCCTGCTGCGCCGGCAGCAGGAGGAAATCACCCTGCTGCGGGCGGCAGTCGAGGCGCTCAAGACCTAGAGCGTGTTTCCGTTGACTGGAAACACGCTCTAGGCTTTCGTTGTCCTCAATCGTCGGCGCTGCATCCGCAGCTTGGCTTGCGCCGCACGTGCGGCGTGGCGGCAGTCGCCGCCGGAGCTGTTTCCGGTCAACCGAAAACAGCTCTAGCGTGACCGGGTTCCATCTTACCGCAGGGTCTTGAACCGCTCCGTCGCCTGGACCAGGGCCATGCGGACGCCGGGTTCCATGGCGCTGTGGCCGGCATCGGGCACGATGATATAATCGGCTTCCGGCCAGGCGCGGTGCAGTTCGTCGGCGGTGCGGATGGGGCAGACAATATCGTAGCGCCCCTGCACGATGACGGCAGGGATATGCCGGATGGCCCGGATATCGCGCAGCAGCTTGTCTTCCGGGTCCAGCATGTTGTTGCGGAAATAATGCGCCTCGATCCGCGCCAGCCCCAGGGCGTGGTTATCCTCGCCTGAGGCGGACACCAGTTCCGGGCTGGGCATCAGGGTGGAACAGGCCCCTTCATACATGCTCCACACCCGGGCCGCAGGCAGGTGGATGGCCGGGTCGGGATGGGTCAGCCGCTTCCAGTAGGCCTCCAGCAGATCATCGCGTTCGGCCACGGGGATATAGGCGTTGAAATGGTTCCAGGCCTCCGGGAAAATCTGCTTCATCCCATAGAGGAACCAGTCGATCTCCGACCGGCGCATCAGGAAGATGCCGCGCAGGACCAGGCCGATCACCCGGTCGGGATGCGCCTCCGCATAGGCGATGGACAGGGTGGAGCCCCAGGAGCCGCCAAACACCATCCAGCGGTCGATGCCCAGATGCGCGCGCAGTGCCTCCAGGTCGCCCACCAGATGCGGGATATCATTGTTGCGCAGGTCGCCCAGCGGCGTGGAACGACCGGCCCCGCGCTGATCCAGGATGATGATGCGATAGAAGGTGGGGTCGAAAAATCGGCGATGGGTGGGCGAGGCGCCGGCCCCCGGCCCGCCATGCAGGAACAGCACGGGCACGCCATCGGGATTGCCGCTCTGTTCCCAGTAAAGGTTATGAACATCATCGACCTGCAACCGGCCGGTCTGGAACGGGTCAAGCGGGGAGAACAGATCGCCGCGGGGCATGGATGCATCCGTTTGTTGTTCCGCTGATTGTAGGCAAGCGCAACGCGCAACGCAAACCGTCCGCGCGGGCAAAGCTGGGGGAAATCGCGGCGGGTTAGGATCGTGTCATGATGACCACCCGCCTGCCCTATGCCCGCATTGATGATGACAGCCTGACGGTCCTGCTCATCGAATTCTATGCCGCCGCCCGTCTGGACCCGCTGCTGGGGCCCTTGTTCCAGACCATGGTGGGGGATGGGGACGAGGATTGGGCCGCCCATCTGCGCCGTGTGCATGATTTCTGGTCGTCGGTGACCATGGGCACGGGGCGATATGGGGGCCGGCCTATGCAGGTGCATGCGGGCATTCCCGGTCTGGATGCCGCGCATTTCCAGCGCTGGCTGGACTTGTTCGGACAGAGCACGGACCGGCTGTTCACCCCGCCCGCCGCCGCCTTCCTGCGTGACAAGGCCGCCCGGATGGGCGACGCGTTGCAACAGGGCATTGCCATGGCGCGGGGGGCGTGAAGCCGGGCCTTGCGTCCGGCCCCGCCAACCCCCATCTTGACGCCATGACCGATCCCGCCCACCCGCACCCTGACCTTGCCGACCCGCGCCCGCGCGGGGCCATCGGCCAATGGTCTGACCGGGTAAAGGCGCTGGCGCTGCTGGTGCTGCTGGCCTGTGCCGGCGTTCTGGCCGGGCTGGGCGGTGGCGAAGGGGATCGGGCGCGCGAAGGGCTGACGGCCAGTGGTCCCGGCCTGCGCGCCACCCTGTCGGAGGCGCCGGCCACGCTGGCCGCCCTGCCCGACGAACAGCGCCGCGCCGATCTGTCCGGTGGGGATGACCCGCCGCCGGCCAAATTCGTGGCGGCCAGCCCGCCCTGGGCGCCGGTCCCGGTTGCCCTGGACGGCGGCTCGTCCCTGCCGCCGGTCATCATGGGGCCTGCCATGGGCCGCGCGGGCCATGCCGCCCGCATGCCGACGGGCCCGCCCGCCGGACTTTCCGCCTGATCCACCCTGATCCTTGAATGCGCGGGGCATGCGTGGCCGATGCCCGCCCCTGCGCCCATGCCGGAAAGTCCTTTACGATGAAAAAGTCTCTGTTCTTCTACGCCGCCGCACTGGCTGCGGCAGGTGGCGTCATGACCATCAGCCGTCAGTGGGGCGGCTTCATGCTGCTGGCCACCTTCATCCTGTGGTTCCTGCACAGCGTCTTTGCCAGCACCGATGGAACAGGCCGGCAGCTGTAATCCCCGCCCTCATCCGGGCGCTGCCGCATTGGTAAGGGCCCGGATAATGCCTTTCCAGTCATCGATCACCGTCCGCAGGCGTGATTTCACCATCAGCAAACTGGTGACATCGTGTCTGCGGTCGATACGCGGCCAGGTGCCGAAATATCCGGGGCTGGAGATGATGGAGCAGGCACCGTCGGCGCCAATCTCCTCGCACCACAGGCCGATACCATAGCCCTTCATGGCTTCTGCCGCGTCGGGCTGTTCCCGGCGTTGGGCGGTGCCGATCTGGTCATGCTCCATGGCGGGGAAGATGTCGGCGGGC
Organism: Niveispirillum sp. FG156; assembly: GCF_057809555.1. Taxonomy (NCBI): domain Bacteria; kingdom Pseudomonadati; phylum Pseudomonadota; class Alphaproteobacteria; order Rhodospirillales; family Azospirillaceae; genus Niveispirillum; species Niveispirillum sp. FG156. The sequence continues at coordinate 63,268 of NZ_JBMDKE010000018.1, forward strand.
AGCAGGCGGCGCCCATCCGCCATCATGCCCCGTCGAGCAATCAGCAGCAGGATGCGTTCATAATCATCCGGGCTGGCGATCAACCCACCCGCCACGCCCCAGCGATCGCTCCACCGGCAGTCAGATGACAGGTCCAGCGGGTCGGCGATCAGGCGGCGGAACAGGCTGTTCCAGTCGGCCCCGCCCGCCTGTTCGGCCATGAAGGCCGCCACCTGCATCGACACGCCGGCATAGGCGAAAACCCCGCCCGGTTGTCCGATCAGGTCCATCTCGGCCAGCTTCTCCGCCGCCGCGCGCGGGGTGGGATAACGGCGCTGTTGCAGGATGGGGCCGGTTGCAGGCAGGGCGGAGGTATGGCTCATCAACTGTGCCAGCGTGATGCCTGCCTTCGGGCCGGTGCTGATCAGACCAGCCTCGGCCAGGGTGGTATCAAGCCGCAGTTGTCCCTGCGCCACCACGGCCATGATCACCAGACCCGCCACCCATTTGCTGGCCGATGCCACCTCGATGGCCGTTGCGGGGCCGATAGCGCCGAAATAGCCGCGATACAGCACGCGGTCCCCCTGATGCGCGATGGCCGCTACCCCGTCCAGCCGATGCCGGCGGATGGCGTCCTGGATCAGCGCTGTCACCTCCGGCAGGTCTGGTGAACGGGGATCGACAGGCAGGGAAAAGGCGGCGCGAACGGGCAGCAGCAGGCTGGCGCCAAGGCCGGACAGAAATAGGCGGCGGCTGGGCATGGGCATGCTCCGGGTTGGGGCCTATGCCTTATACGCCGCCTGCCGTCGATTCCGTCGTCGCACCGGGCCTATTCAAACCGATGCGGCACGAAGCGGGAGGTGTCGCGGGTGACAGCGGTACTGTCCTCACGGATGCCGATGCCCCGGCATTCATCGCCCACCATCCAGGCGCCGATCACGGCATGATGGTCGCGCACCACGCCCTTGATGTCCGGCCCCCGTGCCGACACCACCGGCGACCAGGCCTGATAGACATAGCCCTCTTCACCATAGGGTCCGGCCACATCCAACTCGCGCGTGGTCGGGCGGCCATCGGCGCCCATGGTGACGACGCTGATATTGGCTCCTTCGCGGCCCAGCAGCGGCTTTGCCACCACGCGCGTGCCGGCGGCAAAGGCGCGGCGGTCGAAATGCGCCTCCACCAAGTAGGGGTGGTAGGGGTACATTTCCCACAGAACCGCCAGCAGCCCCTTGTTGGACAGCAGCATCTTCCAGGCGGGTTCCACGACACGGATATCATTGCGCTGTGCCAGGGTCAGCAGGTTGGTGCCGAAATCATCGGCCACCAGCCATTCCCACGGCGTCAGCTTGAACAGGCATTTGATCTCCTGCTCCTCCAGGTCGGTGAAATAGCTGCGGGTGCGGCGGTTAAGGTGGTCCTGCTCCTCGGTCCAGCCGATATCCGACAGGGCGATGCTCTTGGTCGCCAGCCCGGCCTCGATGGCCGTGTCCTGGAGATAGCGAAGCGTGCCCTCATCCTCCGTATGCGGCATGGCGCAGGTCAGGTGCAGGGCGCGCCCCGCCTCCCATTCGCCCCGCCGACCGCCATCATCGGCCAGCAACCGGTCGGCGCGCAGCAGGGCCTTCCACTGTTCCACCAGCCCTTCATGGATTGAATTGAACTGATCCCCGTCGGGGAACACATCCTCCAGCCAGGCCCATTGCGCCACCGCCGCTTCATACAGGCCCGTGGGCGTATCGGCGTTATATTCCAGCAGTTTGGGCATGCCATCGCCATGGCCCGCCCCGCCATAGGCCAGATCGAACCGGCCATAGAGGGAGAATTCCTGTCCCCCCTGATGGCGCTGCCACGACGCCTCGATGGCGGGGATGGCGTGGGCCGGGATGTTCAGCAGCGGGTAGAGCCGTTCATCGATGATGCGCTTGGCGGCGGCCAGACACATCTTGTGAAGCTCGTTGCTGGCCTCTTCCAGCAGGTCGATCTCCGCCTCGCTGAACACCCAGCAGGCACTCTCATCCCAATAGACGCCGCTCGGGTCCTCGTCGGTCGGGATGGTGTGGAAATCAAAGCCCAGCGCTTCCATGCGGGCTTTCCAATCGGGACGCGGGCGGATGGATTGGCGATGCATGGCAATTGTCGCTCGGCTTGAGGCGAGGGGAGGGGGCGTTTACGAGGGTCGCGGTCAGGAACCGCCGCCGCCGAACTTGGCCGACGACTTGCCGAAGCCGCCCCGGCTGGTGGATTTGGTTGTGGTGCCCACCTGTGCCGACTTGCCCCGCACTTCGGTCTTCATGCCGAAGCCCGACTTGCCCTGGGTGAAGCTGTCACGGCTGACGGGGGCGCGGCCCAGGCTGCCCCTGCCGCTATACATGAAGCCGTCACGGTCGATATAGATGGGGCGCGGGTAATAGTAGCCGCCGCCGGCCCCGATATAGCCACCGCCATATTGCGGGGATGGCTGCAAGGCCTTGGCCATCATGAAACCCATCAGGGCCGGCACGAAGACGTTGCTCAGGCTGCCATCCGGCTGGGACAGGACCATGGGCTGACATGCACCATTGCCCATCGTCGCCTCGCACGCCGCCGCCGTGTCGAAGCGTGGGGTGGATTGCATATGCAGTTGCTTGGCCTGTTCAAAGGCGCCGTTGCATTCCTGCTGGCTGAACTCCACCAGACACGCCTCCACCGTGGGGAAGATGCGGGCGTCTGTCTCCTGCACATCATCGCCGCCGCAGCCCGACAGCATCAGGGCCGCCGCCCCACCGACAAGCAGGGTGGAGACATGGGCGGAACGGCGGCGTTTGCGCTGTTGGTCGGTCATGGCGGCCCGGATGGCGATGGTGGCGGGGTAACGGTTAGGGTCAGGGGGCGTTGCCGCCCTACTTGCTCCACTTGTCCGTGATGGCCAGCGGTGCCGCGTCGGGCGACGGACCCTTCAGGCGGGCCAGACGTTCCTGCACCGACAGGGCGGGTGCCCCGCCCTTGCCCACGGCGGCCAGGGCCGCCTGGATATCGGCGTCGCCCATATCATCGGCGGACTTGCGGGACAGGTCGCCCAGGGCCTGGGCCTTCATGCGGGCTGCCTCGGCATTGGCGCGGGCCTCGTTGGCGCGGCGGGTCATGGCGTCGATGGCGGTGTTCAGCTTCGACCCGCCATCATCGCGCAGGCCGGCCACCTGGGCGGCACGGTTGGCGCGCTCACGCTCGCGCTCCTCCTGGATGCTGGCGCGCTGCATATCGCGCTCGGCCTTGGCCAGGGCGGATTTGGCATCGGTCAGGGCGCGGGCCTTCTCGCGATAGGCAACCTCCGCTTCCGCCACCAGCGCCTCGGCCTCGTCGGCCTCCCGCTGCTCGACGGCGACCTCGCTCTCCAGCTCTTCCAACTGGGCCAGCAGCTTGGCCAGGCTGGCCTCCAGGCTGGCCAGACGCTCGCCCTCGGCGGTGGCCAGCAGGTTGTTCAGATGCTCGGCGGCGGCCAGACGGCGGTCATAATTCTCCCGCGCCTCGATGGCCTCCTTGCGCTCGCGCTGCATATCGACGCGCAGATTGGTCAGCAGCTTGCCAGCCTTGTCCAGATCGGCCTCCATGACCCGCAACTGGGCGACGGACGCGCTCTTGGGGTCCATGGCGACCAGGGCATCCACCACCTGGCGGCCCACCTTCTCACCCTTCACGCCCAACAGCGTGCGGAAGAACTGCATCATCGGAACTGGCTCCTCAAGACCAAGCAGAACGGCCCCGCCGGTCACAGCCGGGCGGGGTTAATCAGAGATGGGGAGGCAAGGCTTAAACCGAAAGCGCCCCGGCATTCAAAATTCCCATGGCAATGGACAGGGTGCCCAGCGTGACGCCATAGCCCAGCTTGTCCCCCTCAATCCCTTGCCGGAAACCGGGCAGCAGGAAACAGACAGCGACAAACACCAGCAACTGACAGACCAGCGCCACCCCACCCCACATCAGCAGCTCGGCGACCGAGTAGGTGCCCCGCGCCACCGATGACAGGGCAATGGCCATACCGATAGCCGTGCCCCCCATGCTGGTCGCGGCGGCTGAATTCCCCTGCCGGATCAAGGCCCATTCGCGATAGGGCGTGATCAGCGTATAGGCCAGCAAGGCCAGGGCCAGCAGCGCCACCGAGGCACCGACAAAGGTCAGGTAAAGCGGCAGGGTCTCGAACATCGATCCGTTGCTCCTTATGGGCGCCGACACGGTCACGCATTTGTCCGCACGCTACGGGAGCGTGCGCGAAATTGCAAAAAATGTTTGGATGACAGGCGGGACGTGCAAGGGGTGGGGAAGAATTATTCGTAATGCCAACGGCACTGGGCGATTTCCAGGTGCTGGTCGGTCCCTTGCCCGCCGATACGATAGACAAGTCGATGTTCAGATGTGATCCGGCGGGACCACCAGCCCCTGAGATTGCCGCCGAGAGGTTCGGGCTTGCCCAGGCCGATGAAGGGCGTGCGGCTTGCGTCTTTGATGAGCGTATTGATCTTTATCAGGATGTCGCGATCCTGTGCCTGCCAGTAAAGGTAGTCCTGCCACGCTCTGTCCATCCAGATCAAGCGCATTGCCAACTACTCAATCAGGTCCCGTTCCACACCTAGCCCCGCATCAGCCTGTGCGATGGCCTCCATCAACCGGCGTGCGTTCGCAGGCGAACTCAAGAGGTGCAGCGTCTCCTGAATGCTGCTCCACTCGCTTTCCGCGATGACCACTACGGGTTCGGCATTCTGGCGCGTGACGAACAGGGGGGCACGGCTGGCCTCCACCTCGTCAAGGTAGTGAGCCAGGTTCTGTCGGAACTGGGTCGCGCTGACATGGGACATGGAAGCCCTCCATCTGTACGGAAAAGCGTACACCCCCGTCTATCACCCCACAACAAAAAAGGCCGCCGGGTCGCCCCGACGGCCTTTCTGTCTCAACGCATCCCGACAGGCCGGGAAGCACCCTCGGGATATCAGCCCTGGGTGGCGTCGGCCTTCTTGGACAGGTCTTCGCCGGTCACCTGATCGACAACCTTCATCGACAGCTTGACCTTGCCGCGATCATCGAAGCCCAGGACCTTGACCTTCACATTGTCGCCCTGCTTCACGACGTCGGTGACCTTGGCCACGCGCTCGTTCTTCAGTTCGGAAATGTGGACCAGACCGTCCTTGGAACCCAGGAAGTTCACGAAGGCGCCGAAATCCATGACCTTGACGACCTTGCCGTCATAGATCTCGCCCACTTCGGCTTCGGCGACAATGCCCTTGATCCACTTGATGGCGGCGTCGGAGCACTTGCTGTCAACCGCCGACACCTTGACGGTGCCGTCGTCTTCGATGTCGATCTTGGCGCCGGTCTGTTCCACGATCTCGCGGATGACCTTGCCGCCCGAACCGATGACGTCGCGGATCTTTTCCTTGGGGATGTTGATGACGGTGATGCGCGGGGCATTGCCCGACACTTCGCCGCGCGCGGTGTTCAGCGCCTTGTTCATCTCACCCAGGATATGGATGCGGCCCTTCTGGGCCTGCGCCAGGGCGACCTTCATGATCTCCTCGGTGATCGAGGTGATCTTGATGTCCATCTGCAGGGCGGTGACGCCCGCTTCGGTGCCGGCGACCTTGAAGTCCATGTCGCCCAGGTGATCTTCATCGCCCAGGATGTCGGACAGGACGGCGAACTTGTCGCCTTCCTTGATCAGGCCCATGGCGATGCCAGCGATGGGGCGGGCCAGCGGGGCGCCGGCATCCATCAGCGACAGGGACGTGCCGCAAACCGTGGCCATGGAGGAGGAACCATTCGATTCCGTGATTTCCGACACGACGCGCAGTGTGTAGGGGAAATCTTCCTTGGAGGGCAGCAGCGGGTGGATGGCGCGCCAGGCCAGCTTGCCATGGCCGATTTCACGGCGGCCCGGGCTGCCCATGCGACCGGCTTCACCCACGCTGTACGGGGGGAAGTTGTAATGCAGCATGAAGCTTTCGCGGTACTCGCCTTCCAGCGCGTCGATGATCTGCTCATCCTGGTTGGTGCCCAGGGTGGTGACCACGAGGGCCTGCGTCTCACCGCGCGTGAACAGGGCCGAACCATGGGCGCGAGGCAGGATGCCCACTTCGGCCACGATCTGGCGGATGTCCACGGTGGTGCGGCCATCAATGCGCTTGCCCGTTTCCAGAACGGCGCCGCGCAGCACGTCGGCTTCCACTTCCTTGAACATCTCGGAAATGGCTTCCGGCGCGAACTCTTCCTTCAGCGCGGCCTTGGCCTTGTCCTTGGCGGCGCCCACGGCGGCGTAACGCGGCTGCTTGACCAGGATCGAATAGGCGGCCTTCACGTCCGCGCCGGCAACTTCCAGGATGCGGGCCTTCACGGCGGCCTTGTCAAAGGCCGGCGGGGCGATGTCGCGGGGTTCCTTGGCGCAATCCTCGGCCAGGCCGATGATCAGGTCGATGACCGGCTGGAACTGGGCATGGCCGAACATCACGGCGCCCAGCATCACCTCTTCCGACAGTTCCTTGGCCTCGGACTCGACCATCAGCACGCCTTCCTGCGTACCGGCGACGACCAGGTCCAGGGTGGCGTTTTCCATCTGGTCGGCGGTCGGGTTCAGGATGAACTGGCCGTTCTCATAACCGACGCGGGCCGCACCGATGGGGCCCAGGAAGGGCAGACCGGAGATGGTCAGCGCGGCGGACGCACCGATCAGGGCGACGATGTCGGGATCATTCTCAAGATCGTGGCTCAGCACGGTGCAGACGACCTGCGTCTCGCAGCGATAGCCATCGACGAACAGCGGACGGATCGGACGGTCGATCAGGCGGCTGACCAGCACTTCCTTCTCGGTCGGGCGGCCTTCGCGCTTAAAGAAGCCACCGGGGATCTTGCCCGCGGCGAAGGTCTTTTCCTGGTAATTCACCGTCAGCGGGAAGAAATCCACGCCCGGCTTCGGGGACTTGGCGCCGACGGCGGTGCAGAGCACGACCGTGTCGCCATAGCTCACCATGACGGCGCCGTCGGCCTGACGGGCGATCTTGCCGGTCTCGATGACCAGCTTGCGCCCGCCCCATTCCATTTCCTTGCGGAATACCTTGAACATCGTATCGATCCTTCCATCCGAAACCCGCAACACCCCGGATTGGGCGGCCGGGCCGGGGCCCGTTCGGACGGCCCCGCCTGTTTCTTGCCCCTTCAGTACAGCATTTCTGCGCATTCCGCACAGCGCGCATGGCAAAACGGCCAGCCGGAAGGGGTCCCGGCTGGCCGTCCACACCTCAACTCTGACGCGGGTCCCGACGGTTCCTACCGCCAAGGGGCCCGCCGCCGGCACGCCATCCCCCACCGCCGGAGCGGGTGTGGAACATCGTGTGGGCGGTGGGCTGCATGTTCACGTCGAACATCACCTTGGGCGTTCGGGTCTGTAACCGTCGCGACCGGCCCGCCTTAGCGGCGCAGGCCCAGGCGCTGGATCAGGCTGTCATAACGAGCCTTCTCCTTGCCCTTCACGTAATCCAGCAGACGGCGGCGCTGACCGACCATCACCAGCAGACCACGGCGCGAGTGGAAATCCTTCGCGTGGGTCTTCAGGTGTTCGGTCAGGTTGTTGATGCGCTCGGTCAGGATAGCGACCTGCACTTCGGGCGAACCGGTGTCGGTTTCGTTGGTCTTGTATTCTGCGATTAGCGCAGTCTTGCGCTCAGCCGTGATCGACATCGGATGTCTCCACATTTAGATGATTGAGGGATGAACGCACCCGGCACCGCGAAGGTGCCCTATCGACCGGGTTCCGGTATCCCGGAACGGGCACGCGCCCACGCGTTGCGGGGCCGTGCCGGGATGTCGTCCAGCACGGTCCCGCACGGGCGGGCGTCGATATGGGTGGGTTGATGCGCCAAACCCGGCTTCCGGTCAAGCGGAATCCTTGGATTTCCGCGCCTGTCCGGGCATGGCAGCGTCCCTTGCGGCTCCAGGCTCAGTTCTCTACCGGCAGCCAGGGGATGCTGGCGATGGGCACGCCCTCCTCCCGCAGGGCCTCGGCCTGCTCGGTTGAGGTTTCGCCATAGATGGCACGGCCTTCCACCTCGCCATAATGGATCTTGCGGGCTTCTTCGGCAAAGCGGTTGCCCACATAATCGGCGTTCTTTTCCACCTGGGTGCGCAGGTCACGCAGGTGCCGCAGGATTTCGGCCTGCGCCTCGCGTACCGCGTCGGGCACGGCTGGGGCCTCAACCGGCACGGGGACATCCGCCACGGGCGCCGGCGCGTCACGATCGCGCGACCGGCCACCCTTGGCAATGGCGGGGGCCATCGGGGCCTTTTCCACCTTGTCATCACCGCAGACAGGGCAGGTGATGGCGTGCGAAGCCGCCTGCGCGTCATAGGCCGCGCCATTACGGAACCAGCCCTCGAACCGGTGGTCGCGGCTGCATTTCAGGTTGAACAGGATCATGGGACGGTTATTGGTCAATGAGATGAAAGATAGATGGACCCTCCCGGCCCGTCGGGCAAGCCCGTTGCGCTGCGGGGTGCCATGCCGGGTCTGAACTGGTCAGCCGAGAACCGCCCGAGGGGATTTGAAGGCGGGAGCGCATTCCCAGCGTTGAAGATGCACTCCCGTGATGGGGGATGCGCCTGCGGCCAGCGGCGCCTATGATGACGGCATGAGCCACGCCCTGCCATTCTCCCCGCCCTCACCCTGGATCGCCCGCTTTGCGCCGTTGCTGCGGCCTGGGGGGCATATGCTGGATGTGGCCTGTGGCGGTGGGCGGCATCTGCGGCATTTCCGGGATCGTGGATTGGCGGTTACGGGCCTGGATATCGACCTGCGCGGTGTTGCCGACCTGACGAGCACGGATGGTGTAACCCTGATCCAGGCTGACCTGGAGGGGCCGGATGGTTGGCCGTCCGCCCTGTCGGACTTTGATCTGGTGGTGGTCACCAATTATCTGCACCGCCCGCTTCTGCCCGCCATCGCGGGCGCCGTAAAGCCGGGTGGGTTCCTGCTTTACGAAACCTTCGCCAATGGCAATCAGCGCCATGGCCGCCCGTCCAGCCCCGCTTTCCTGCTGCGCGAGGGGGAGTTGCTGCATCTGGCCATCGGGCAGGGATTGCAGGTGGTCGCCTTTGAACAGGGAGAGGTGTCCAGCCCAAAGGCCGCCATTGTGCAGCGGCTGGCCGCACGGCGTTCCTTTGGTGCCGCCGCAGACCTGAACGGTGACCCTGAACCTGTGCCCCTGCCGCCGGCCTGATCCGCGGGTGAGCCGGTTTAGCCCTGCCCGTCGCGGAACACGGCCACGCTCAAGGCGCGGTTGGATCGGACGGGCCCGGCACAAGGGCCCATGCCCGTTTGATCGGGGCCGCCCGACAGCTTGTCATAGATCATCAGCAGGTAGCGCGCGGCGAAGGCGCCACCCGGCGGCTGCCGCTCCAGCGGCAGGATCAGCCGGCGGACCAGGGCGACAGCGCCGTTGATATGCGTCACTTCGTCCAGGCTGGACATGGGCCGGAAGGAGCCGGCGCAGAAGGCGTAGGCAGGGATGATATCGGCCACATAGTCGGGCGGCATCAACTTTGACAGCGTCATGCCCGCCGGATCGAAGGTCAGCGACGCCATCACCCCGGCGCCCACCTTCTCCACCCGCGCGTCGCGGATGCTACCGGCTTCCAGATTGAACAGGATGCAATTATCCACCGTATCCGCCGCTTGCCGGCAGGCCATCATATCGGCCAGCGGCACCGCCGGGTTCCGCCTGGCAATGTTGGTCCAATGCGACAACGCATAATGCTGCGTGTCGTTGGTCAGGTCATCAAGGCGGAAAACATCATGCATGCGCGTGTCTGCTTGAAAGGGCACGGACAGATTGTACGCGGCATGCGGCGATGGCGCAGTGGGGAAAGGACAATCCAGAAGGATAGGATCAGGAATTAAAGTGACCGGCTGTGCTTTTCCTAGGGGAGAAGAGAATCACATAAGCAATGCCAATTCCTTTCGACGTGTTCCCCCAGCCTTTGATGGTCAATACATCCGCCCGCCATTGGGCACGGGCTGATCGGGGGAGAGAAGAACCACTTCACCCGTATCGCTGGGAACGCCCAGCACCAGAACCTCTGACATGAATTTGCCGATCTGGCGGGGCGGGAAGTTGGTGACGGCCATGACCTGCCGGCCGATGAGGCTATCCGGCTGATAATAGGCGGTGATTTGCGCGGAAGATTTGCGGATGCCGATCGGCTCGCCGAAATCGACCCAAAGCTTGATGGCGGGGCGGCGCGCCTCTGGAAAGGGTTCAGCCTTGACGATGGTACCGGCCCGGATATCGACCTTCTGGAAATCATCATAGGTGATGGGGCTGCTGCTGCCCGTCCCGTTCTCCGCCATCTGCCCTGTCTCCCTCCTGCGATCCTCACCGCAGTATGTTGCGCTGCGATAAGGCGGGAAAGGGAAAATGCACGTAAAAGATATTTGACATGATCGCGCCCATGCTGCACATGATGTTAAAAATACATAACATTATGAATGGAGAGCTTAACATGTCATTCCGGGAGAAACTGGTCTGGACGCAGTTGCTGGTCCTGTTGGGTTTCGGTGCTGCCTATTTCGGGCCGGTTTTCGGCTCTTATCGCGGCTGGGCTGCGGTGCCGGGTGGGGGCCAGTTCATGTGGATGGTGGCCTGCATCATCGGCCTGATTGTGGGGCAGGTGGTGCTGGCCGTGGCACTGGCCATCGTAACAGCGATCCGTACCCCGGCAGAAGCGCGCAGCCCCAAAGATGAGCGTGACCGGCAGGTCGGCCTGCTGGGCACCCGCACTGGCTTTTACGTCCTGGTGACGGGAACCATCTGCGCCATGCTCAGCCTGCACCATGGTGCCGACAAGGTCATGCTGGTGAACTTCATGTTCTTCGCCCTGCTGCTGGCCGAACTGTCGCGGCTGGGCACGCAGGTCTTCATGTATCGACGGGGCTGGTGATCCATGCTGCCCTTCACCAATCAGGTCCGCCGCCTGCGGTTCGAGGCTGGCGAGATGACGCAGCAGGACCTCGCTGACCGCATCGGCGTAACGCGCCAGACGGTGGCAGCCATCGAACAGGGCAAATACTCGCCCAGCCTGGAGGCCGCCTTCCGCATCGCCCAGGTCTTTCAGGTGCCACTGGAAACAGTGTTTCAGTGGCAAGGCGACGGCGCGGCGACAAACCCATGAAAAAGGGGCGGTCCCGAAAGGGCCGCCCCCATTTCATCGTTCCGCAAGGGAACTGATCAGCCCTCGCCGCTGCTGGCAGGGTTGCCGATCATGGCCAGAAACTCACGCCGGGTCTTCTCGTCCTCGCGGAAGGCACCCAGCATGCGGCTGGTGACCATCGTGACACCGGGCTTGTGAATGCCACGTGTCGTCATGCACTGATGCGTTGCCTCGATCACCACGGCAACGCCTAGAGGTTCCAGCACCTCATCGACGGTGTTGGCAATCTGGGCTGTCATCTTTTCCTGGATCTGCAGGCGCTTGGAATAAACCTCGGCCACGCGTGCCAGCTTGGAAATGCCGACCACGCGGTTGCGCGGCAGATAGGCGATATGGACCTTGCCGATGATGGGCACCATATGATGCTCGCAATAGCTTTCCAGCCGGATATTGCGCAGCACGACCATCTCGTCATAGCCGTCGGTTTCTTCGAAGGTCCGGGCCAGAAGGTCGACGGGATCGACCTCATATCCGGCAAAGAACTCCTCATAGGACCGGACCACGCGGTCGGGCGTGCCCACGAGACCCTCGCGGTCGGGATCATCACCGGCCCAGCGGATCAGGGTGCGGACAGCGGCTTCAGCTTCGGCCTTGCTGGGGCGGACCAGATTGGGGTTGGTGGCGGCAGGGCCGGCGCGGCGGCCATGGACGGGACCCGGCACGACCTTGTCGTCATTCTTCTTGGGCACGGTCACGGGGATGCACTCCTCAATGTATGTGTTCGGCTTGCATGCAGCCCCCTTGCAGGGCGGGCCACCGGCCAGTTCCCCCGATCCGGCCGGCCGGGCTACCTCGAAGGGTCAAGGTCAGTCCCGGCAGGAGAAGCAGATGGCTTGTTCGCCGAATGTTTCAAGCGCCGATTTCAGATATCCCCCCGGCGTCGGGTTTTTCTGCCCGTTCGGCATCATACCAATCCGCCGAAGGCTTAGCCTTTGGTGGATTGGAGGCCGGCGACCGCCGGCCCGGGCCCTCGTGGGTCCGTGAGCCAAGCCGCCGGATGGCGGCGCCCGGCGCATGAGGGAGATTGGCGTCAGTTCAGCCGCCGTTCCTGATGCGGGCTGTCCAGGGAAAAGGCGGGGATGGAGATGTCAAAGCTCTCCCCCGCCTCGCTTTCCATCCCATAGCTGCCGACCATGATGCCGGACGGCGTGGAAAGCGGCGTGCCGCTGGTATAGGTGAAATGTTCGCCGGGTCGCAGCAAGGGCTGTTCGCCCACCACGCCCGGCCCCCGCACCTCCATCAACCGGCCCCGCGCGTCGGTGATTCTCCAATGCCGGGTGCGCAGGCGCACCGTCTCTTGCCCCAGATTCTCGATCCGCACATGATAGGCCCAGACATAATGGCTTTCCGTGGGTTGCGACTGATCGGGCAGATAGCGTGGCTCCACCGTCACCCGGATCGCGCGTGTCGTGTCGCTATACATGGCGGCCTCCCGTCCCATTTCCGATCCGATGATCTGATCCCGGATTTCATCATGGCCCGCAGGCGAAAGATGCCCGCAGATCAGCATTATAGGCCGGTTCTGTCCCCGCACAATGCCGGGCGGTCCCTTGTGCATCCGGTCAGGGGGGACTTCGTCATGAAAACGCCGCTTGCGTCGGGGGGCGGATAGCCTCATATAGCAAATCACAGTCAACTGCTTATGAGCCGCGCGATGTTGCGCTTCACGCCCCTGCGACGACGAAAGCTCTCGGTCCCCTTCCATGGGCGGCCGGTTCTTGTGCACGGGACCTGAACGCCATCCGCGTGGGGGTCCCGGCCAGACGCTTCTTACAGTGTCTCCCCCACATTTCATTTTGCCGGGAAACCCCAATCGTATGAACATCACGCTTGAGCTGCCGGTTCACGCCGCCGCCATCGAAAAGCTTCTCGACAGCTCCTTCGGCCCCAAGCGCCACACCAAGACCGTTTATCGCCTGCGCAAGAATGTCGCCCCCGTGGCCGACCTGTGCTTTGTCGCAACCGATACGGACGAGGCGGGGAACGAGGTGATGCTGGGCACCATCCGTTACTGGCCCGTCATGCTGGGGAACAGCGTCCAGGCCCTGATGCTAGGCCCCATCGCCATCGATCCGGCCCACCGCAGCGAAGGCCTGGGCGGTAAGCTGATCCGCCACAGCCTTGAGGCCGCGAAGGCCCTGGGTCACCGCATCGTCATTCTGGTCGGCGACGCCCCCTATTATGTGCGCTTCGGGTTCCAGCGGGATCTTGTGACGGGCCTGTCCCTGCCCGGCCCGGTTGATCCGACCCGGTTCCAGGGTCTGGAACTGGTGGAAGGTGCCCTGACCGGCGTCACAGGCATGGTGGGTCGCGCCAAGCCCGCGAAGGTTCGGACGGCTGCTGTCGCCGCTCCCTCTGCCGCCCCCCGCGCCGCCGCCAAGGTCACCAAGCTTCCGCTGTTCGCGGCTCTGACCCAGGGGGCCGACCTGGACGCCCCGGTGTCCCGACGTCGTCAGCGGCGCGCGGCACGCTGAACCGGGCGGGTTGGCCAAGGGGCGATCGGATGACGATTAGACCCTTGATCCGGCATCGGGAACCCAATATAAGAACGGTCCCGGCGCGGGTGTAGCTCAATGGTAGAGCAGAAGCTTCCCAAGCTTACGACGAGGGTTCGATTCCCTTCACCCGCTCCAACGATTTTCCGGTTCATCCGGTTGTACAGTCGGCGCCCCAACGGGGCGCCGTTGTCGTTTTGGAGGTTATGATCCCGCCAAGGCCTTGGCGCGGATGCCGGACAGGGTGCTGGTCGGGGTGATGGCTTCGGGGTCCAGGCGAACATGCACCAGGGCAGGGCGACCGCTGGCCATGGCGGCGTCGAAGGCGGCCTGGAATTCGCCTGCCTTTTTCACTGTAAAGCCGACGCCGCCATAGGCGCGGGCGAGTGCTGCGAAGTCGGGGCTGTGGAGCTGCGTGCCCAGGACGCGACCAGGAAATTCACGCTCCTGATGCATGCGGATAGTGCCGTACATGCCATTGTCGATGACGACGGCTACGATGGCGGCGCCATGCTGGACGGCGGTTGCAAACTCCTGCCCATGCATCAGGAAACAGCCATCGCCGGCCAGTGCCACGACGGTGCGGTCGGGCTGGTGCAGTTTGGCGCCCACGGCGGCGGGCAGGCCATAGCCCATGGAGCCGCTGGTCGGCGCCAGCTGCGTGCCATAGGCCTGATAGCGATGGAACCGGTGCAGCCAGATGGCGTAGTTGCCGGCGCCGTTGCACATCACCGCAGAGGGCGGCAGGGCGCGCAGGGCCGCCACGACCTCCGCCATCTGCACGGGGCCGGGATTGGCCGGCACATCATCGGTCCAGGCGCGATAGGCGGCACGCGCCGCTTCCCGCCAGGCCGCACGCGGGGCTGGGACGGCATGCGCCAGGGCGGGCAGGGCAGCGGTCACGAAGGCGCGCGGGCTGGCCTGGATCGACAGTGCAGCCTGATAGACGCGGCCCAGTTCTTCGGCACCGGGATGCACATGCACCAAGGGCAGGCCGGGATTGGGGATGCCCAGCAATTCATAGCCCTGTGACGGCACTTCCCCCATGGTGCCGCCCAGCAGCAGGACCAGATCGGACTGTTTCACGCGGGCCAGCAGCGCCGGATTGGCCCCGAAACCCAGGTCGCCGGCATAGGTCTCGCTCATCCCGTCCACCAGCATCTGGCGGCGGAACTCCACGGCCAGGGGGATCTGGTGTGCCTCGGCAAAGGCGGTGAAGGCGGAGGTGGTCTCTGCGGTCCAGCCGCTGCCGCCCAGGATGGCCAGCGGGCGTTCGGCGACGGCCAGACGCCGGGCCAGATCGTTGATGGCGGCGGGGTCGGGGAAGGCCTCGACGATGGGGGCGATGGCGGAGTCGGCCACATCGGCCAACTCCGCCAGCATATCCTCCGGCAGGGCGATGACCACGGGGCCGGGCCGGCCCTGGCAGGCGACGCGGAAGGCGCGGGAGACCAGTTCCGGGATGCGGGCGGGATTGTCGATCTCAAACGCCCACTTCGTCATGCTGCCAAACACGGCGCTGTAATCCACCTCCTGGAACGCCCCGCGCTGGCGCATGTCGCGTGCCACCTGTCCCACGAACAGGATCATGGGCGTGGCATCCTGCTGGGCAATGTGGATGCCGGCAGCGGCGTTGGTGGCGCCGGGGCCGCGCGTGACGAAGCAGATGCCGGGACGGCCCGTCAGCTTTCCTTGCGCCTCCGCCATGATGGCCGCCCCACCTTCCTGCCGGCAGGTGATGAAGCGGATGCCGCTATCATGCAGGGCGTCCAGCACCGGCAGATAGCTTTCCCCCGGCACGCCGAACACCATCTTCACCCCTTGCGCCTCCAGTGCGGCGACCAGAAGGCGGGCGCCGGAGCGGGCGGTGTTGGGGGCGATGCCAGGGGCGATGGCGGCGGGCATGGTCATGACGGCGGTCCCTCGAGATTTGATTGCCGCGATTGTGGCGGCAATGACCGCCGGATTGAAGTGGCGGATCGGGCGGAATGCGGTGATGATCCCGTCGTTTCGACGGTCATTCACGGCAAAGTGCCATTACAGCGACAAGGTACGTACCGTGTCGCGGGCAGCCGTAACCTGCCGGTCATCACCGACGATCAGGAACAGCGCCTTGGCCCGGATGATCCGGCCCACTGGATTGGCCACGACCGCACCGGTATCGGCGCAGAGATAGCCGATGGGCGTGCCGATGCCGGCCCCGGCGATGCGGGTCAGCAGGTCCAGCCAGCTTCCTTCCCACATCCGGGGCAGGTCGATCCGGCGGCATTCATCGCCCTCTGCCGTGAACAGCTGCTCGATCAGCGCTTCCGATCCGGGGCTGACGATGGCGCGGGCCGCCACCTCCGGATAGCCATGCATGACCCGGATGGGCTGTGCCGCACCCAGTCTCGCCAAGCGATCATAGTCGGCCACATCCACACATTCGGCCACGATGGCGGTCTTCTGTCCCGCCTCCCGCAGGCGCAGGATGGTATCCAGCACGCGGGCCGTCGCCTCCCGGTCGGTTTCGGAGCTGGAAAAGACCAGGGAGGTGCGGGCACGGTCAGGCCCGGCATGGGCAAGCGCCGTGGCATCAGCCGCACTGCCCGTAACATGCACAACCCCACGGTCGGCCAGTGCGGCCGGCAGGCGGCCGGCCTCAAAGGCGCGGGTCAGCAGCAGGACAGGCGTGTCACGCCAATCCTCATGCGCGCGGACCTGATCGACCAGCCGGCAGAGATGCTGGACCGCGTCGCCGCTGGGTTCACCGATCAACAGCAGATGGTTCGACAATTTCCACCCCCAGGTCCCGTTGGCCTTGCGTTCCTGTTGATCCATGCGCCAATCGACCAACGCCGATACCAGGCTGGCCACCACAAAAATCCCGCCAATATACATCAAGCCGACGGTGGCCAGCCGCCCGGCATCGGTCTTGGCGAACAGATCGCCATAGCCGACGGTGACAATGGTCGTGGCGGTCAGCCACAGCGCATCGCGTAGGGCCATCCCTTCCAGCACCATCATGGCGATGACATGGGCCGCACAGACGGCCAGCACCCACAGCGCCAGCGTGCCCAGGCGCCGGCTCAGGGTCACCTCATGCAGGCGTGACCGGGGAGAGCGGAACCAGCGATAGAGCAGGGACAGCATGGTCGGTCAGTGGCCAGGGGGCGGAAGAGCAGCAGAAAGCAGAAGGGCGGGGATGTTGCCAGCCCCGCCCTTTCTTTATCACACGTCCAGGTTCGCAACCTTCAGGGCGTTTTCCTGAATGAAGGCGCGGCGGGGTTCGACCACGTCGCCCATCAGGGTGCTGAACACATCCTCGGCGTCGTCGGCGTGATTGACCTTCACCTGCAACAGGGTGCGGACATTGGGGTCCAGCGTGGTTTCCCAGAGCTGTTCCGGGTTCATTTCGCCCAGACCCTTATAGCGCTGAATGGTCAGGCCATGGCGGCCCTGGTCGATCACGCCCTCGAACAGTGAAGCCGGACCCGTGACATGGCGCAGATCCTTCACACGGTGGCGCAGGGTGCCGGCAATCGTATAGGTGGCCGACAGATGGTCGAACATGGCGTCCAGGCGACGCGCCTCCACGCTTTTCAGCAGGTCGGCATCCAGCACATGGCGGTGGGTCACGCCGCGGCGGGTGCGCGACAGGACCAGACCATCCTGATCCGCCGTACCCTGCCAGCCGCCAATGGCGGCGGGGGTGGCATCCACGGCCATGGCATCACCGGCGGCCAGCGCACGGTCACGCGCCAGCACGTTGAGACGGTCGGCAACGATACCGGCCAGTTCGGCGGCGCGCGGCGCATCGTCCAGCAGCTTGGAGGACAAGGCGCCGATGATCGCGGCCTGTTCCACCACGTCGCGGTTCCCGGCCTTGCGGGCCAGAGCCTGGATGGCGGATTTGGCCGCGCGCGCCTGCTCGACCAGACCGCGCAGATCATCGCCACCCTTGGCGGAACCATCGGCAGCCACCAGGAAGACGTCGTCCGTACCCTGATTGATCAGGTAATCTTCCAGCGCGCGGTCATCCTTCAGATACCGTTCCTTGGCCGTGCCGCGCTTCACGCGGTACAGCGGCGGCTGCGCGATGTAGAGATAGCCCTTCTCGATCAATTGCGGCATCTGCCGATAGAAGAAGGTCAGCAGCAGGGTGCGGATATGGGCGCCATCGACATCGGCGTCCGTCATGATGATGATCTTGTGGTAGCGGGCCTTTTCGATCTGGAACCCGATTTCCGGGTTCAGTTCGTCACGCCCGATACCGGTGCCCAGCGCCGCGATCAGGGTACCGATCTCAGCCGATGACAGCATCTTGTCAAAGCGCGCACGCTCCACATTCAGGATCTTGCCGCGCAGGGGAAGGATGGCCTGGTTCTGGCGCGAACGGCCCTGCTTGGCGGAACCGCCGGCCGAATCACCCTCCACGATGAACAGTTCGGACAGGGCCGGGTCGCGTTCCTGACAATCGGCCAGCTTGCCGGGCAGGCTGGCCATATCCAGCGCCCCCTTGCGGCGGGTCAGTTCGCGGGCCTTGCGGGCGGCTTCACGCGCGGCGGCGGCCTCCACCACCTTGCCTACGATCTTGCGGGCGTCGGCGGGATGTTCTTCAAACCAGGAGGACAGGGCGTCGGCGCAGATTGCCTGCACCACAGGCCCCACTTCCGACGAAACCAGTTTGTCCTTGGTCTGGCTGGAGAATTTCGGGTCCGGTACCTTGACGGAGATGATGCAGGTCAGGCCCTCGCGCATATCGTCGCCCGACAGCGCCACCTTCTCCTTCTTCAGGATGCCGCTTTCTTCTGCATATTTGTTGACGGTGCGGGTCAGGGCGGCCCGGAAACCGGCCAGATGGGTACCACCATCACGCTGCGGAATGTTGTTGGTGAAGCACAGCGTCGTCTCGTGATAGCTGTCGTTCCATTGTAGCGACACTTCCACACCGACGGGCACGCCGGCCTCTGTGGCGCGTTCACCCTTGGCATAGATACCGGGCTTGTGCAGGGCCGTCTTGGACCGGTCGAGATAGGCGACGAACGCCTCCAGGCCGCCCTCATAGAACAGCTCAACCGACTTCGGCTCCACCCCGCGCGCGTCGGTGAAAATGATCAGCACGCCGGAATTGAGGAAGGCCAGTTCGCGCAGGCGGTGTTCCAGGGTCTGGAAATCAAACTCGGTCTTGGTGAAGGTGGCCTTGGACGGCAGGAAGGTCACCTCCGTGCCGGTCAGGGCCTCGCCAGCGCGCTTACCCTGCTGGACGATGGGGGCGGGGCCAACATCGGCCAGCGGCGCCACGGCATCGCCATGGGCGAAGCGCATCTCCCACACCCGGCCCAGCCGCCAGATGCGCAGGTCCAGCACCTCCGACAGGGCGTTCACCACCGACACGCCCACGCCGTGCAGACCGCCGGACACCTTGTAGCTGTTCTGGTCGAACTTACCGCCGGCATGCAGCTGGGTCATGATGACCTCTGCCGCCGACACGCCCTCTTCCTTGTGAATGTCCACGGGGATGCCGCGGCCATTGTCACGCACCGTCACGGACCCGTCGGCATTCAGGCGCACATCCACGCGGTCGGCATGGCCGGCCAGCGCCTCGTCGATGGCATTGTCCACCACCTCATACACCATGTGGTGCAGGCCGGACCCGTCATCGGTGTCGCCAATATACATGCCGGGGCGTTTACGGACGGCGTCCAGGCCCTTCAGCACCTTGATGGAACTGGCCCCATATTCCTCTGCGGCAGCGGAAACGGACAGGGCGGCGGTGGTGTTGTGATCGGTGTTCGTCATGGTGCCGGAGTGTAGCAGAAAGAGCCGGAAAACAGGGGTAAAAGCGCAGGCGGACGCCTAAAATTCCGCATGGCACAATCGCGATTGTGCAACCGTAACATGGGTGGCCGACGCACCCAGCGGGCGGAAGATACCGGCATCGGTACCGGTCATCCAGGCTTGGCTGCCGGTGGCCAGAATCTCCTCGAAAAGCGCCTGCCGGCGGCCTTCATCCAGATGGGCTGCCACCTCATCCAGCAGCAGCAGCGGGGCGGTTCCCGTCTCTGCCCGCATCAGGCGGGCATTGGCCAGCACGATGGCGATCAGCAGTGCCTTCTGTTCGCCGGTACTGCCCAGTTCGGCGGGCATATCCTTGGCACGGTAGGTCACGGAAAGGTCCGACCGGTGCGGCCCGATGGTGGCCCCGCCCGCCGCCGCATCGGCCCGCCGCCCGTCGGCCAGCGCCTTACGAAAGGCCTCTTCCGCTTCCAGCGCCGGGCGCCCGGCCAGCAGCGCATCGACGGCCCCGATGATGGCGATGCCGGGAGCGGGGAAGGGGCCGACCCCCTGTGCCGCCGCCGCCTCCAGCCGTGCCGCCATGTCGGCCCGTGCCGCCGCCACCGCGATGCCGGTTTCCGCCATCTGGCTTTCCAGGCTGGACAGCCAGGCGGGATCGACCGGACCGTCGCGCAGGATGCGGGCGCGTTCGCGCAGGGCGTTCTCGTACTTGGTCAGGCGCCCGGCATGGCCGCTGTCAAACCCAAAGACCAGCCGGTCCAGAAACCGCCGCCGCCCCGCCGCCCCTTCCAGGAACAGCCGGTCCATCTGTGGTGTCAGCCAGACGACGGAGACATGCTCGGCCAGTGCGATCTGGCCCTTGGCGGGGCGGCCATCAATATGGACCAGCCGCCGCTCACTCTCCCCACCCGCCGGGTCGCGGCCCGTGCCGATCTCCACCGGGCCGGCTGGCGTGGCGACGGTTGCGGCGATGGCCCAACCGGGCCCGCCCGTCCATTCCGCCGCCGAACTGTCGCCGATGCGCTCAATCTCCGACAATTTGGCCCGGCGCATGCCGCGACCGGGGGCCAGGAAGCTGACGGCCTCCAGGATATTGGTCTTGCCCGCCCCATTCTCCCCCGTCAGCACGACAGGCCGCGCATCGCATTCAAGGCGCGCGCTGGCATAGGATCGGAACCGGGTCACCGTCAGGCGGGTGACGGCCAGGGTGGGGGTGGGGTTCATCAGATGGGTGCAGTTCGGATACACTGGATAGTGGGCAATTCAGGACCTGCCACGCGAAGCCATGCTTTGTCAGCGGTCAAAACCAGTGCGCCTCTTCGGTTGCCGAGTGCCAAGCATATCCTATCCCCCAAGGATAGACCGGCGCGGCGCGTAGATGGCCGCAACGAAGCGGCGAGAACCGCCTGATCGGCATCCAGATCAACGATTTCAACGCCTAGGCCAATCACGGCCTCGCGCGCCTCATCCATCGGGAACCCGCGCTCGACCAGTTTGGTAAGGACTTCAGCATAGTTGGCAGCTGACATCAGTGCGCCGGGCAGTACGTCTGCCACCCTCTCTCCTCCCGGCTCTTCTAACATCAAGGCCAGTAGCGCCGAACTGTCGAGGACAGCCTCACTCATGCTCAGCGGCTGCGTGACGTTCAGCGATCAGTTCGTCAGCGAGGCTGACCCCGGCTGGTACGTATTTTCGCATAAGTGCCTGTGTACGCTTGATTGCAACGGCTATTGGCTCAAGCACAACGGCTCCATCAACGAGTCGCGCAACGACACGCCCTCCCTCAGGCATGCCCAATGCGGCCCGCATACCCGCTGGAATGACGACACGGCCGTTGGACGCGATAGTCAGATTGGCTTGCAAGCCGCTGGTGGTCATGGGCCTACTCTTCCTGCCATACCGTTCGATTCTGACATTGGTTGGATTTATGTCAAGCAGGCTGCAGCATGCCCTGCCACATCATTCGCCTCGATCTTCGTGGCGGGCTATGCGCAGGGTGGCACTGTCGGGCCGGGCGATTTCCACTATGGTTTCCAACCGTGTCAGGCGACGTTCATGGTCTGCGATGGTTTTAACGGTTTCCCGGCGCAACTCCCCCACCGTTGCATCCAGCCGCTGTACCTTTTCCTCAATGAGAACGATGGTCTTCAGACCGCTAAGGATTTTGTCGCCAAAGCTCATGCCGGACGGTCCTTGCTCAGGTTGGCAAGGGCCGCCTCCGCTGCTTCAATGGAGTGGTCGAGGTGGCCCAGGATGCGGGGGGCTGCATCGTTCAGCGCGGACAGCAACGCCTCTATCTCTTCCCGGTTCTCGATCAAGTCATCATCGGCCACGCGGCGGCGCACGAACTCAGAGGTCGTGATGCCCAGGCGCCGGGCCTGTGCATCCAACCTGGTCTTTTCCGCCGGGGTCATCTGCACCACCAGCCGCGCCGTCGCCGCCATCATCATCTCCTATGTCCATGGCATGGACATAGGATGCGCTTCTGACGGGAACATGACAAGTGGCTGGAAAAAAGAAACGCCCCAACCGGTCTCCCGGCCAGGGCGTTCCACAAACTCAAACCGTCCTTATCCTCACACGCGCATCGGCATCAGCACGTAAAGTGCCGTGGCATCCTGGGCGTCGCGGACGATGGTGGGGGAGCCGCCATCGGCCATCTGGAAACGCGCAGTGCCGCTTTCGATCTGGCCGGTAATGTCCAGCAGGTAACGGCTGTTGAAGCCGATTTCCAAGGGCGTGTTGTCATAGGCGATTTCCAGCTCTTCCGTGGCCGAACCGGCATCGGCGGAGTTGGCGGACAGGGTCAGAAGGTCACGGCCCAGCGACAGCTTCACGGCGCGCGACTTTTCGGTCGAAATGGTGGCGACGCGGTCGACGGCGGCGGCGAAGGACTTGGAATTGACCTCCAGCACCTTGTCATTGCCGGCGGGGATCACGCGCTCATAATCCGGGAAGGTGCCGTCGATCAGCTTGCTGGTCAGCACGACATTGTCGAAGGCAAAGCGGACCTTGGTTTCCGACAGCTGCACATCGATGCTGCCCGCGACCTCGTCCAGAAGCTTGCGCACTTCCAGAACGGTCTTGCGTGGCACGATCACGCCGGGGATGGCGGACGCCCCCTCCGGCAACGTCACCTCCACCCGGGCCAGACGGTGACCATCGGTGGCCACGGCGCGCAGGGCCGGGGATTCGCCGCCCTTCGGCTTGGTCGCATGCACATAGATACCGTTCAAATAGTACCGGGTTTCCTCGGTGCTGATGGCGAACTTGGTGCGATCGATCAGGGCCTTCAGCTCGCTGACCGTCAGGGTGAAGCTGTGGGCCAGATCGCCCTGGGCCATCTGCGGGAAATCATCGATGGGCAGGGTGCCCAGCTTGAAATGCGACCGGCCCGACCGCAGGGTCAGCACGTCACCCGTCGCATCCAGCTCCACCTGGCTGCCATCGGGCAGCTTGCGGGCGATGTCATACAGGGTGTGGGCGGGGGCGGTTGCCGAACCGGGCGTGGCGATTTCCGCTGGCACGCTTTCCACAATCTCCAGGTCCATGTCGGTGGCGGTCAGCGACAGTTCGCCATTGGCCGCGTTCAACAGGACATTGGACAGGACCGGAATGGTATTGCGCCGTTCGACGATGCTCTGCACATGCCCGAGGGAGCGAAGCAGGGCGGCACGTTCGATGATGATCTTCATCCTGGTTCCGGTCGGCTAGGTCCCCCGAAAGGGGACGACAATGTTCTTCCAATCCCCCAGCCAAGGGCCGGAAGGGGCGCTACCATAGCATAAGACATCGGACATAACAGGGGTTTGCTGCATGGATCGGGCCACTGTCTGATGGACAGGGTGCGACCCGGCAAACCGCGCCGGCGGCGACTACCGCCGCGCCGCACGTGCGGCGTGAAGCCTGAGCGGCGGATGCCGCGCCGGCGCCTGAGGAAAATGAACGACTAGGGCGTGTTTCCGGTCACCGGAATACGCTTCAGCTCACCACGGGGGCGGGGCGTTTGGGATAGTCGAAACGCGGCGGCAGACGGTGGTGCAGGGCCGCGTAAATGGTCATGACCGCCGCCCCGGCCACCGCGATGGCCAGCAGTTCCAGGGCCGGCATGGTGGTCGACCCCGCCACCACCACGGGCATGGCGCCTGCCGGCGGATGGGTCAGGCGGGCCAGCGACATCATGGTGATGGCGGCCCCCACCGTCAGCCCCACCACCCACCAGTCGGCGGGCAGGGCCATATGGGCCAGAAGGGTGATCAGACCGGCCAGCAGATAACCGCCGACCACGTTCACCGGCTGTGCCAGTGGGCTTGCGGCCTGCGCGAACAGCAGGACCGCACTGGCCCCGAACGGTGCCAGCAGCAGTGGCAGATGCGTCACCCCGGCCAGCCAGCCCGCCGCCGCGATGGTCACGGTTGCCCCCAGCCCGGCCTTCACATGGGAGGCCAGATGCGGATGGCGGGATTCATGACGGACCAGCAGATGACGCGGCATGGGTAAATCCTGTGCATTGCGCGCCTGTTTTCTGACCTGGGATCGCACAATTTGCAATCAATCTCTATCGTGGCACTCGGTTGAGCGCTGTGCATGCCTGCGGTTCGGATTGTGTCCTATCGGAACTGATCCGATTTCGGATTTATTAGGGTGGGGAGCTTTGGGAGAGAGGGAATAGGGTTATGACGCGGATACTGATCTGCGCCTTGCTGGTTATGGGAACGCTTCTGGGGTTGGCGGGGATTGATCTGGTCCTGCCGGCGCTACCGCTGCTGGCCGGTTGGCCGGGCGGGGATGCGGCGCGGGCACAGCTGGTGATCGCCGCCTATGTGGCGGGTGCCATGGCGGGCATGCTGCTGTTCGGCACGCTGGCGGCACGTTTCGACCGACGCTTCCTACTGCTGGGTGCCATGGCGGCGTTCGGCATCCTGTCGGGCCTGTCGGTGCTGATCACCGATCTGGATATGCTGATTGCGCTGCGTGCCGGGCAGGGGCTGGCCGGGTCCGCCCCCGCCGTCTTCGCCCCCGGCATCATCCGCCGCCTGTTTGATGAGGTCGGGGCCATGCGCGCCCTGGCGCTGCTGGGCTCGATAGAGGCCATTGCACCGGGGGCCGCACCGCTGGCCGGGGCGGCACTGATCGCCTGGGCCGGGTGGCAGGCGCCGTTCCTGGCCATCGCGCTGGCGGCCCTGCTGGTGCTGGCCTGCCTGACGGCGGGTCTGGGCATTCTGCCGGGTGGACGGGTGGAGAAGCGGCAGGGTGGTTCCTATGGTCGCTTGCTGCGTGATCCGGTCTTCCTGCGCTATGGCCTGTCGCATGGCGGGGTGCTGGGTGGGCTGCTGATCTTCGTGTTCGGGGCACCCGTCACCATCACGGCCGGCATGGGCGGCAGCATGGGCGATTTCGTGGTGATGCAGGCCATCGGCGTCACCCTGTTCGCGGTTACCGCCAATCTGGCCGGTGGGCTGGCAAGACGGTTCGGGATCGAACGCATGATCGGTATCGGCACGGCCATGGCCTTCCTGTCGGGTGTCCTGCTGCTGATCTTCGGATGGACGGGCGGCGGGCCGGTCTGGATGCTGTCGGTGCTGTTCGCGCCCATGAATATCGGCCTGGGCCTACGCGGGCCGCCGGGTTTCCTGCGGGCCATCATGGCAGGGCGCGGCGATGATGATCGCGCCTCGGCCCTGGTGATCCTGTTCATCACCGGCATTTCGTCGGTGGGCACCGCCCTGCTGGCCCCGTTCATCACCCTGGGCCTGCCGGCCCTGACCCTGGCGGTGGCTCTGGTGCAGGCGGTGGGGCTGGCGGCGTTGATCCTGCTGCCGCGGCTGCCGGACTGATGTGCTTGTACAGGGTGGCGGTTTCCGCCACCCTGTACGCGGTCATGATGGGAAAGGCGGCATGGGCTGGGGTTACGGTCTGGAGGCAAAGCTGGCCGATTGGCGGCGCGAAGGGTTGATCAGCGATGATCAGGCCGCTCGCATCGCCGCGTTCGAGGCCAGCCGGGGCAAACCGAAGCTGGCCCTGGCCCTGGCGGTGCTGGGGGCGTTTACCATCGGTGTCGGCATCATCGCCATCATTGCCGCCAACTGGGACGCCATCCCCATCGGCCCGCGCCTGGGCCTGCATATCCTGATCAATCTGGTCCTGGGGACCCTTGTCTGGCATTGGGCGGGGCGCACCTTACTGTCCGTTCGGGTCGAAGGCGGGGTGCTGCTGCTGTCGCTGTCCACCCTGGCCCTGATCGCGCATATCGGACAGAGCTTCCAGTTGCAGGGCAGCGCCAGCGGCCTGTTGGGGGGATGGCTGCTGCTGTCCACCCCCTTCACGCTGGCCCTGGCACGCGGTGGGCTGAACCGCTGGGTCTGGGTCCTGGGCCTGTTCACCTGGGCCGGTGCCCTGCTGGCCGACCATTGGGATTGGCTGCATGACAGGCGCTTGTCGGCCAGCGTTCTGATCCTGTTCCTGGCGCTGCTTTATCTGATCCGGCTGTCGCCCCGGCCTGTGCCGGCGGTCTGGGCGCGCCATTTTGGGCAGGTGGCGGTGGGCGCGCTGATCGGCGGGCTGACCATCCTGCTGCTGGTGCTGCGTCCCCTGATCGACGGGGTGCCGGAACCCGATGTGATGTGGGATGCCGGTATCGGCGGGGCTGTGGGCATGGTGGCCATCGCCGCCGCCCATGCCCTGTCGCCGGGGGACATGAGGGGGGTGCGGCTGGCCTTCGGTGCGCTGTTGGCCCTGGCGCCGCCGCTGTCCGTGCTGCCCTTCCTGCTGGATGGCACCCTGGCCGCCATCGTGACGGGGGTGCTGTTCTGCCTCTACTGGATCGCGCTGGCGCGGCTGGCCCTGCTGACCGAACGACCGGGCTGGTTCAGGCTGGCCGTCGCATTGATCGCGGTACGGGTCTTTGTCGCCTATCTGGATGCCACGGGCGGGTTGCTGGCCACCGGCTTCGGGCTGGTGCTTGCGGGGGCCGTGCTGCTGGGGCTGGCCTTTGCCGCGCGGCGGGTCATGGAATGGGGTGAGGCCCGGCGGGCGGGGGAGGGGGCGTGATGGGCAAGGAGATGCTGCTGCGCGCGGCCCTGCTGATCCTGCCGACCGCCATCCTGGCAGGCTGGGCCGCGTCGCTGCCGCTGCTGCGGGCAGAGGAGCCGGTGATGCGGGTCCGGCTGGCCGGCTTTGACCCGCGCGACCTGCTGCGCGGTCATTATCTGCTGGCGCGGCTGGATATTGCCGGACTGTCGCCGGGGCGCTCAGGTGCCGGGGACTGTGTCTGTCTGACGCCCGGCGGCGCCGATGGCCGGCCCGGCTTCACGGCCCTGCCGGCCTGCACGCCGGATGTCCTGTCGGCCTGTCGCTATCCCTTGGCCGATCCGGGGCGGGAATTGCGGATTTACCAGTCGCAGGAACGGGCGCTCCGGCTGGAGGCGCTGCTGCGCGGTGCCAAGGTGCGGGTCGATGTCGCGGTGCGATTCGACGGCAAGGGTGGCATCGCTTTGGAGGATGTCCAGGTTGACGGCAAATCCCTGCCCGAAGCCGAATAGCCAGGGAGGAATGCCGTTATGGCGCGTGAAGGCCGTTTGATCCGGGTGGAGGTCGCGCTGACCCATCTGGACGGGTTCATGGAATATTTCGGCCATAATCTGCGCCACAGCCGGCAGGAGCCGGGCTGTATCCAGTTTCGCGCCGCCCGCTCCCCCTCGGAGGAGAAGGAGGGTGGCCCCGCCATCTTCCATGTCTGGGAGGAATTCGTGGATGAGGCGGCGATGCGCAGCCACCATGCCTCGGCGCATTTTCAGCACTGGAGCAAATGGCGGGAGGTGCAGGGCGATGCCGTCGTCAGGGTCGGTCTGGTGACACAGCCGTGGCCGGAGGATTGAGCGTGCCTGCGTCCTCCCCCGCCCAACCGCAGGCAGTGAGTGCTGCCTGCATGTGGGGCGGGACGGGGGCCGTGATGGTGACGGGCGGCTTGGTGGCCTGAATGGGCACCGTGATGGCGCGGGAATGCAGGTGCAGCAGGTCGCCCACCTTGCCCGCCGCGCCGGGCGGCAGATAGATCGGGTCGCCTAGCAGCGGGTGCCCCAGATGCTGCATATGCACCCGGATCTGATGCGTGCGGCCCGTCTTGGGGTTCAGTTCCATGAAACTGACGGGTCCTATGCCCGGCAGGTTGCCGCGTCCGCGCACCCGCCAGATCGTAACCGACGCCTGCCCATTCTCCTTGTCGATGACCATACGCCAGCCGCGCCGCGCATCGCTGACCTTGGTCAGGCCGGCATCGATCTTGCCGCTATTGTCGGCGGGATGGCCCAGGGCGATGGCCCAATAGGTCTTGGCGACCTTACCTTCCTGAAACAGGATGCCCAGCCGGCGCAGCGCCTTGGGATGCCGCCCCAGGATCAGGCAGCCCGAGGTATCGCGGTCCAGCCGGTGGGCCAGCGATGGCGGCTTGGGGAAGCCAAAGCGCAGCGCATCGAAATGCCGCTCCAGATTGTCGCCCTTGCCCTTGGCCGTATCCGGGCCCGCATGCACGGCGATGCCTGCCGGCTTGTCCAGCACCAGCATCAGCCCGTCACGGTAAAGCAGGCGGGAAAGAAGATCGTCAGCGTTCATGGAAGGGGCCGGGCTATGCGGGAAGTGTAGGGACAGGGCCCCATCCGCGTTGGCGCGGATGGGGCATGGCAATCTCAGGTCTGTGGTGTCGCCACTAGCAAGGTCACCACACGCCGGACCAGGGGCAGGACCAGCAGCAGGGTGGGAAAGGCCACGACCCAGGACAGGGCCCAGTTCTGAAGCCACAGCCATTGTATGCCATCGACAAGACCGACGCTGCGCAGGGTGGCGATGGCCGACACGACGCAGGTCATGAGGATGGACAGGACAAGGGGCATCACGATGCCGGCATACCGTGCCGGCAGTTTGCGAAACCGGAACCGCTGTTCCGTACCGGAACCGCTGCCCTTGATGGTGGGATTGCTCATTTACGCTCTCCTTGTCCCCGCCCCGCCGTGGCCGTCGCATCTGTACCGGCAGGGACCACGCGGTCAGGCGGGGTCCTGTTGGTACGTTGGCTGACGTAAACGCTTACGGCGACTTGCATTCGGGGCAAGCGCATCGGTTGTATAGCGGGGCTTCCGGCGGCTGTGCAAGCGCGGTCAGCGCAAAAACAAACGGGGCGCCCGGTGAGGGGCGCCCCGCTGTCATGGACCGGAAGGAAACCAGCCGATCCACCACTGATCACGTGCTCAGTGGACTTCCGACCACAGGCGACGCTTCGCGGCATACATGATGCCGGCAAAGAACACCAGGAACAGCATGACCATCAGGCCGACGCGGCGGCGCTCTTCCAGCTTGGGCTCAGCCGCCCAGGCCAGGAAGGTCGTCACATCATGGGCCTGCTGATCGATCGTGGCCTTGGTGCCGTCCGTGAACGTCACGCCATTATCGTACAGCGGCTGCGCCATGGCGATGGCGTGGCCGGGGAAGTACTTGTTGTAATTGCCGCCCGGCGGCAGTTCCACCCCGGCGGGGGCGTCGCTGTAACCGGTGAGGATCGCGTAGATGTAATCCTCGTGATGGGCGCGGGCCTTCACGATCAGCGACAGGTCCGGCGGTGCCTTGCCGCCATTGGCGGCCGCCGCGGCCTGCTTGTTCGGGAACGGGTTCTTGAACCGGTCGGACGCCAGGCCCGGCCGGGTGAACATCTCGCCCTGGTCATTGGGGCCGTCGGTGATTTCCACCGAGGCCGCGATGGCCTTCACTTCCGCCTCGTTGAAGCCGATGTCGTGCAGGTTGCGGTACGACAGCAGGTGCATCGAATGGCAGGCAGAGCAGACTTCCTTGTAGATCTGGAAGCCGCGCTGCACGGAAGCGTAATCATAGCCCTTGAAGAAGGACAGGAAGCTGTTCACCCCGCCATGGGCCCAGGTCTGGGCCGGGGGCAGGGGCGCGTCGCCGGAAGCCAATGCCTGACCGGTCAGACCGGTGATGGCAAGGGCGCCTGCGGCGATAAGGGTACGAAGACGACGCATCAGGCCTTCTCCATCACTTGGGCGTGGAGGGGGCGTTGCCGCCACCCAGGACCGGGTTGGCGATGCTGGCCGGCAGCGGCAGCGGCTTCTCGATCCGGCCGATGATCGGCAGGGCCAGGAAGAAGGCGAAATACATCACCGTGCCCAACTGGCCGATCAGCACGTAGGGCTGTTCAGCGGGCTTGCCGCCGGCATAACCCAGCATGAAGAAGGCCGGCACCAGGCAGAGCAGCACCCACCACTTGAAGATCGGGCGGAAACGGGCCGAACGGACCGGCGAACTGTCCAGCCAGGGCAGGACGAACAGGATCGCGATGGAGCCGAACATGGCCAGCACGCCACCCAGCTTCGCCGGGATCAGCACCACGTCGGTAAACGGCAGGCTGATGGCGAAGGTGATGGAGCGCAGGATCGCGTAGAACGGCAGGAAGTACCATTCCGGAACGATATGCGCCGGCGTCACCAGCGGGTCGGCCGGGATATAGTTATCCGGGTGACCCATGTAGTTCGGGGCGAAGAACACGAAGGCCGCGAAGATGATCAGGAAGATCGTCGCGCCGAAGATATCCTTCGTCGTGTAATAGGGATGGAACGGCAGCGTATCCTGCGGACCCTTCGGCTCCACACCCAGCGGGTTGTTGGACCCGGTGATATGCAGGGCAGCCACGTGCAGGACCACGACGGCCAGCAGCACGAACGGCAGCAGATAGTGCAGCGCGAAGAAGCGGTTCAGGGTCGGGTTATCGACCGAGAAGCCACCCCAGAGCAGGGTCACGATGCTCTCACCCACCACCGGGATGGCCGAGAACAGGTTCGTGATCACCGTGGCGCCCCAGAAGGACATCTGGCCCCAGGGCAGCACATAGCCCATGAAGGCGGTGCCCATCATCAAAAGCAGGATGACGACGCCGAAGATCCAGATCAGCTCGCGCGGCGCCTTGTAGGAACCGTAATAGATGCCGCGAAAGATGTGGATATAGACGGCGATGAAGAACATCGACGCGCCATTGGCGTGGATGTAACGGATCATCCAGCCCCAGTTAACATCGCGCATGATGCGTTCGACACTGTCGAAAGCCAGCAACGTGTTGTTGGTATAGTGCATCGCCAGGAAGATGCCGGAGACGATCATCGTCATCAGCACGACCATGGCGAGGGCGCCGAAGTTCCAGAAATAATTGAAGTTACGCGGAGTCGGGAAGGACCCGTACTCCTTGTTCATCATCGTGAAGATCGGCAGGCGCTGGTCGATCCAGTTCACCACCGGGTTCTCGAAATTGGACTGTGGGGCGTGAGCCATCTGGCACTCCCTGACTGGATCTATCTTTTAGCCGATCTTGACGCGGGTGTCGGTCAGGAACGCATATTCCGGCACGTGCAGGTTCAAGGGCGCGGGGCCCTTGCGGATACGGCCCGACGTGTCGTAGTGCGACCCGTGGCAGGGGCAGAACCACCCGCCGAAATCACCCTTCGATTCGCCCGAGGAGGTGCCCAGCGGAATGCAGCCCAGATGGGTGCAGACGCCGACCAACACCAGCCAGTTATCCTTGCCTTCCTTGACACGGGCCTGGTCCGGCTGCGGATCAATCAGCTCGGCCGTGGGAACGGCGCGGGCGCTGTCGATCTCTTCCTGGGTGCGGTTGCGGATGAAGACCGGCTTGCCGCGCCACATGGCCTTGATGGCCTGACCCGGCTGGATCGGGGCCAGATCGACCTCGATGCTGGCAAGGGCCAACGTGTCGGCGGCCGGGTTCAGGCTGTGGATGAAGGGCCACAAAGCAGCAGCGGCACCAACACCGCCCATGGCGGCGCCAGCCAGATAGATGAAGTCGCGGCGGGTCTGGCCGTCGCCCGCATGCATGGTGTCCGCCATACCTCTCATCTCCTCGGCGAATGGACGCGGCCCCCGTCGGGCCGACGCCTTTTACTGAAACAACGATATGGACCCGGGAACCCGGGCTGAATTGGGCTTGTCCGCCGGTCTTTCCACCCCCACTTACTGCGTCACAGCGCGCATCGGGTGATGCGGTGCGACAGGTGCAGTGCGGGGAACGGGAAAGGCCAGCACGAACGGAGCGGCCAGAGGCTTCCCCGGTCGCGGATGTTCGATATACATGGCCCGCCAACGGTTGGGAAGCGCATGCTTCTGGACAATCTGTCGCGCTGTCCGGCGCCTGGGGCATCGATCCCCCCGCGCATGCGCATGGCGGCGCGCTTGCATCCGTCCCGGTTTGGGAATATCCCTGATTTCACAGCGCGACCGCCGTGCATTTTGACGGCAGAATGTGCTGATTTACCGGTAAACAATCTATCCGGCCCCAAGGGCCAGAGGGATGCCGAAGGGATATCGCCCTTGTCCACAGCGCCACCGCCTGTGCAATCACTCGCCGGCCGCCGCGTCCTGCTGATCGTGGCGGGGGGGATTGCCGCCTTCAAGACGCCGGATCTGGTGCGCCGCCTGCGCGAACGCGGGGCATCGGTGCGCGTGGTGTTGACCGATGGCGGGGCGCAGTTCGTGACGCCGTTGACCCTGCAGGCGGTGTCGGAGGACAATGTCTATCGGGATCTCTGGTCCCTGACCGACGAATCGGCCATGGGGCATATTCAGCTATCGCGGTCGGCGGATGTGGTGCTGGTGGCGCCGGCCACGGCCAACATCCTGGCCCGCATGGCGCATGGTCTGGCCGATGATCTGGCCACGACAGTGCTGCTGGCGACCGACAAGCCGGTGCTGGTGGCGCCCGCCATGAATGTAAGGATGTATGAACATCCGGCGACCCAGGCCAATCTGGCCCTGCTGGCGGCGCGTGGTGTGGGCATCATCGGTCCCGATGACGGGGCCATGGCCTGTGGCGAATATGGGCCGGGCCGCATGGTGGAACCGCTTTCCATCGCCGATCATCTGGCCGGCTGGTTCGCGGCGCAGGCAGCGCCCAAGCCGCTGGCCGGGCGCCATGCCCTGGTCACCAGTGGTCCGACCCATGAACCCATCGATCCCGTGCGCTATATCGCCAACCGGTCCAGCGGCAAGCAGGGCCACGCCGTCGCGGCGGCGCTGGCAGCATTGGGCGCGCGGGTGACGCTGGTCAGTGGCCCTGTGCGCCTGCCTGACCCGGCGGGGGTGAATGTGGTGGCGGTGGAGACGGCGGCGCAGATGCTGGCCGCCTGTCGTGCCGCCCTGCCTGCCGATATCTTTGTCGCCGCGGCTGCTGTCGCTGACTGGCGTGTGGAGGCGGCGGGGCAAAAGCTGAAGAAGCGGGAGGGCGGCGGACCGCCGGCCCTGACCTTGACCGAGAATCCCGACATCCTGGCCACCCTGTCGGCTGCCGGACCGGATCGCCCGGAACTAGTGGTTGGTTTTGCTGCCGAAACGAATGATGTCGTGGCCTATGCCCGCGCCAAGCGGTTGCGCAAGGGCTGCGACTGGATCGTGGCCAATGATGTCTCACCAGCCACCGGCACCTTCGGCGGTGATCGCAATTCCGTGCATGTCATCCGCGCCGACGGCACAGAGGAAGCCTGGGAAAACCTGGCCAAGACCGAGGTGGCAAGCCGTCTGGCGACCGCCATCAGTGATCATTTCGTAAACGGAAAGAAATAAGAATGTCGGATATCAGCATTTCCATCCGCCGCCTGCCGCATGGCGCCGATCTGGCCCTGCCCGCCTATGCCACGGCCCTGTCCGCCGGCATGGACCTGCTGGCCGCCGTGGCAGACCCGGTGACCCTGGAACCGGGTCAGCGCAAGTTGATCCCGACCGGCATTGCCATCGCCCTGCCGGCAGGGTTTGAGGCGCAGATTCGCCCGCGCTCCGGTCTGGCCCTGAAAAACGGCATCAGCCTGGTCAACAGCCCCGGCACCATCGATGCCGATTACCGTGGCGAGATCGGGGTGATCGTCATCAACCATGGCGACCAGCCCTTTACCGTGGAACGCGGCACCCGCATCGCGCAGATGGTGATCGCCCGGCATGAGCGGGCCGTCTGGACGGAAGTGGACAATCTGGACGAAACCGCGCGCGGGTCGGGCGGTTTCGGATCAACCGGCACCAAGGGCTGAGGGGGAACGGGGATGCTACGCATATCCAAGAAACTGATGTTCGCCATCGAGACGGTGCTGGACATCGCCTATAATGCCGGCTCCGCCCCGGTACAGTCGGCGGAGATCACGCAGCGTCAGGGCATCCCCAAACGCTACCTTGAACAGGTGCTGCAGGCCCTGGTGCGGGCCGGCGTCCTGGCCGGTGTGCGCGGGCCCAAGGGCGGCTACCGTCTGGCCAAGGAACGCCGCCGCATCACGGTGGCCGAGATCGTGCGCGTCGTCCGCGCCCTGGAACAGGCCACCGATCCCATCGAGGAAGAGGTGGGTGCAGAACTGGGCCGGCAGGTCGTCCGCCCCCTGTGGGCCGAGCTGCAGGACGAGGTGATGGCGCGGCTGGAACAGACCAGCATCGAAGACCTGTGCGTTCGCGCCCATCAGGCCGGCGTGGCCAGCGAGGCGGCGTCGAAGCTCGATTTCAGTATTTAGTAGTCCCTCAGGTGCCGGGCGGCGGCATCCGCCGCCTTGGCTTACGCGACCATGGGGTCGCGGGCGCTCAACGCGCCAGCCCACCCGCGATAAGACATCGCGGGTGGGCATCAGCACTTTGACAGCGCATGCGCCTGCCTATATACACAACATTGACCCGGTATTTCTGATGAATACCACAACGGAGATGTGAAATGTCCGCCAGCCCTGAATTCCGTGGCAAGATCTATGACAGCATCCTGGACACGATCGGCGCCACGCCGCTGGTGCGGCTGAACCGGCTGGCGGCCAAGCATGGTGTCGTGGCCGATGTCGTCGCCAAGCTGGAATTCTTCAACCCGCTGTCCAGCGTGAAGGACCGTATCGGCAAGGCCCTGATCGAGGCGGCGGAGGCCGAGGGCAAGATTTCGCCCGACCGCACCGTCCTGATCGAGCCGACTTCGGGCAATACCGGCATCGCGCTGGCTTTCGTCGCCGCGGCCAAGGGCTACCGCCTGATCCTGACCATGCCGGAAAGCATGTCGATCGAGCGGCGCAAGATGCTGAAGCTGCTGGGCGCTGAACTGGTCCTGACGCCTGCCCCGCAGGGCATGAAAGGCGCCATCGCCAAGGCCGAGGAATTGCAGGCCAGCACGCCCGGCGCCTATGTCCTGCAGCAGTTCAAGAACCCGGCCAACCCGGCCATCCACCGCGCCACTACTGCGGAGGAAATCTGGAACGACACGGCGGGCAAGGCCGATATCCTGATTTCCGGCGTGGGTACCGGCGGCACCCTGACCGGCGTGGCCCAGGTGTTGAAGGAGCGCAAGCCCGGCTTCAAGGTTGTCGCCGTGGAGCCGGAGGACAGCCCCGTCCTGTCCGGCGGCCTGCCCGGCCCGCACAAGATCCAGGGCATCGGTGCCGGCTTCGTGCCCGACATCCTGGACAAGGACCTGATCGACGAGGTGCTGCGCATCTCCAACGTCCGCGCGTTTGAGCTGTCGCGTGACGCCGCCAAGACCGAAGGCATCGCCGTCGGCATCTCGTCCGGTGCGGCCCTGGCTGCGGCGTTCGAGGTGGGGGCGCGGGCCGAGAACAAGGGCAAGCTGATCGTCGTCGTCCTGCCCAGCTTCGCCGAACGCTACCTGTCCACGGCCCTGTTCGAGGGTCTGGAGTAACGAACGGGGCGGGGGAGGTCGGCCTTGGCCGCCACGGCAGAGCCGG
Organism: Niveispirillum sp. FG156; assembly: GCF_057809555.1. Taxonomy (NCBI): domain Bacteria; kingdom Pseudomonadati; phylum Pseudomonadota; class Alphaproteobacteria; order Rhodospirillales; family Azospirillaceae; genus Niveispirillum; species Niveispirillum sp. FG156. The sequence continues at coordinate 98,504 of NZ_JBMDKE010000018.1, forward strand.
AACGGCTTCCCCCGCCACCCTTCTGGCGAACGCGCTACTTCGCGTTCGATGTGATGACGCGGCGTCCCGATCTGGACCCGATTGATATCCGCCGTATCATCGACAAACCGGAAGTGCGTATCCGGCAACCCGATGGCCGCATCCGGCTTTATGGCTATTCTGAAACGCTCGGCTGTTATCTGCGCGTTGTGCTATTATCCGACGGCATGACGGTCATAACGCCTTCCCGGATGAAGCTTTCGGGCCATGAAGACCAGCTACGATCCTTCCACCGACAGTCTCTATATCGAGATCCGGCCTCTGCCGTCGAAGCGCACGGTGGAGGTGGAGACGGATGTCATGGTGGATTACGGTGCCGATGGGCAACCGGTCGGGTATGACGTCCAACATGCCTCCACCAAGCCGGACGTGATCGCCCGCCTGATCCTTGTGCCCGCCGCCGCTGAATGAGCGGGTGATGACCCCCACCTTACGCGCCTTGGCGCTGTCCAACTCGATCAATGCCACCATTCTGGACCGGCTGCCTGCCTTGGGGCTGGATCAGGCCTATCTGGTGGCTGGGTGCCTTTATCAGGCCGTGTGGAACGCCCGCGACGGGCGTTCCCCCGGCTGGGGCGTGAAGGATTACGACCTGTTCTATTATGACCCGGACACCAGCTGGGAAGCCGAGGATACGGTCATCCGGCGGGCCGCCGGTCTCTTTGCTGACCTGGGCGTGGAGGTTGAACTGCGCAATCAGGCGCGGGTCCATCTCTGGTATCCGCAGCGATTCGGGACGGTGATCCCACCCCTGGAAAGCAGCCGCGACGGCATTGCCGGTTTCCTGGTCCGCTGCACCTGTGTCGGCCTGTCGGCGACGGGGGAGGTGGTGGCGCCCTATGGGCTGGATGAACTGGCGACCGGTATCCTGCGCCAGAACCCGCGCACCGACAATCCGCCGCAGTACCGGATCAAGGTCGACAGCTATCGCGCCCGCTGGCCCTGGCTGGTCGAACGAGCCTGAGGGAACAAACGCCGCCTGCGGTTGTTATCCCCGCATCGCCGGCTGAATGCCGGTTTCGATGTGAGAGGACATCATGAAGAAGCGTACCCTGACCCTGGCGATCCCGCTGCTGCTTTCCGCCTTCGCCCTGTCGGCCTGCAACACGGTTGAAGGTGTGGGCAAGGATGTGAAGTCGGGCGGCAAGGCCATTGAGAATACCGCGCAGGACGCCAAGAATTAATTTGGTGCGCCTTGCCCCGGCGGGGGCTTTGGCGGCATGGTTGATCCATGAGCACGCCCCCCGCCGACCTCGCCCGTCTGTCCCCGCCGCCGCCGATCAGCGGCCCGCGCGTGCGCATGGTGCCGCCGGGGGAGGATCGGGAGCGGCTGGTCTGTCCCGATTGTTCCTATATCGCTTATGAGAATCCCAAGATCGTTGTCGGCGCTGTGGTGACCGATGATGAGGGCCGGTTCCTGCTGTGCCGCCGCGCCATCCAGCCACGCAAGGGGTTCTGGACCCTGCCCGCCGGCTATATGGAGCTGAATGAGACGACGGCGCAGGGCGCGGCGCGGGAGGCGATGGAGGAGGCAGGCGCCCATATCGCCATCGACGCCCTGCTGGCCGTGTACAACATCCCCCGCCTGTCCCAGGTGCAGATGATCTACCGCGCCAGACTTTCCGACCCCGCCATCGCGGCGGGGGTGGAAAGCCTGGAGGTCGGCATGTTCGCGTGGAAGGACATTCCCTGGGACGAACTGGCCTTTCCCAGTGTCGTCTGGGCCCTGCATGAATGGCGGGAAAAGGCGGGGCAGACGGGATTTGGCCCTGGCACCAACCCGCCGCCGCCCTTGGAGGGCTTGTAACCGCCGCCCTGTCCGGGCACAGTCGCCATCAGAAGCGACCAACAGCCGGACAGAGACAGAATGCGCCGTTCCCAGACCGCCGCCCAGGGCACCATCCACCGCCTGACGCTGGACAGCCAGGTCCTGCGCGGCAATCTGATGGGCGATAGCCCCGCGCGTGCGGTGCATGTCTATGTCCCCGCCGGCCATGATGGAAGTGACCTGCCGCTGCTGGTCGATATTGTTGGCTACACGGCGGGCGGCCCCGCCCATACCAACTGGAAGAATTTCGGGGAGAATCTGCCCGAACGGCTGGACCGGCTGATCGATAGCGGGGCCATGGCCCCGGCTGTCGTGGTCTTCCCCGACTGTTTCACCCGTCTGGGCGGCAACCAATATATCAATTCCGCTGCCCTGGGCCGCTGGATGGATTTCTTGTGTGACGAGATGGTGCCCTTTGTCGAAGGACGTTTCGGTTGTGGCGGGACCGGTCGGCGGGCGATCTTCGGGAAGAGCAGTGGTGGCTATGGCTCAATGGCGCATGCCTTCCTGCGGCCCGACATCTGGTCCGCCGCGGCCTGCCATTCCGGCGATATGGGGTTTGAGCTGTGCTATCTGCCCGATATGCCGGGCGTGCTGCGGTCGCTCGCCCGCCATGGCGGCTCCATTGAGCGGTTCATGAATGCGTTCGAGACGGCGCGCAAGGTGGATGGCAAGGACACCCATGTCCTGATGATCCTGTGCATGGCCGCCACCTATGATCCCGACCCGTCACAGTTCCTGGGCATCCGCCTGCCGGTGACGCCGGATACGTGCGAGGTGATTGAGGAGCGCTGGGCCAACTGGCTCGCCTGGGATCCGGCACGCATGGTGGAAAAGCATGCCGAGGCCTTGCGGGGGCTGAAGGGTCTGTTCATCGATTGCGGCGACCGTGACCAGTATAATCTGGTCCATGGCGCCCGCCGTCTGCATCGCCGTCTGGAAGCGCTGGGCATTGCCCACCGGTATGAGGAATTCCCCGATGACCATTCCTCTGTCGATTACCGGATGGATGAAAGCCTGCCCTTCCTGGTCCGCGCCCTGAACGGATAAGCGCGCATGGCCGAACAGGACATCACCGCCCTTGATCCCGCCGATGCCGCAGAGGTGGCAAAGGGCCGGCTGCGGCTGGATAAATGGCTCTGGTACGCGCGCTTTTTGAAAACCCGCAGCCAGGCGGCCAAACTGGCGACGTCCGGCAGCCTGCGTATCGGCGGCGCACCGGTTGCCAAGGCCAGTCAGGTGGTGAAGGTGGGCGACATCCTGACCTTCCCCCTGGGCGCCTATGTCCGGGTGATCAAGGTCAAGGCCCTGGCCGCACGGCGGGGATCGGCACCGGAGGCACAGGCCCTGTATGAAGACCTGGACCCGCCGACGCCGGAGGCGCGGTTGCCGTGGGGGTAGTCAGGTCGGCGTGATCGACCACCCGGTTGCGGCCCTGCCGTTTGGCCTCATACAGTGCGCCGTCGGCGGCCTGATAAAGCTGTTCCCAGCCCATGCCGTCGGATTGGGCGACCGCGATGCCAAGGCTGGCGGTGACGGTGATGGCATAATCCTGATGCAGGGCCGTCTGCGCCTCAATACGCAGGCGCAGACGTTCGGCGACGGCGCGGGCCTGATCCTTCACACCCGGCAGAAACAGCAGGAATTCCTCTCCCCCCATGCGGGCCGACAGGTCTTGCGCGCGCAATGCCTGCCGCAGGGTGCTAGCGGTGGCAGCAAGGGTTGCATCACCGGCGGCGTGGCCGTAACGGTCATTCACCTGCTTGAAATGGTCCAGGTCCAGCACGATCATCGCGTCGCCGGCCTGGATGATCGGGGGCATCCTGGCCTCCAGCCAGCGGCGGTTGCCGATGTCGGTCAGGCTGTCGATCTCCGCCGCCTGCCGCAGGCCGCGTTCGGCCCGGTCGGTGGCAAAGCCGCAGACCAGGACGGCGATGCCGAAATTCCCCAATATCTGAAGTGCGAAGCCATGGGCGATCCAGTCGACATAGTCCGGCCTTGCCAGGATCGCCCACGCCCCCACGCCGAATACCAGCGCACAGGCCGCCAGCACCACGGCCAGCGGCAGGCGTGATGGTAGCGGGTCATGCCGCCGGTCACGCCAGACCGGCCAGGCGGCAACAGCCAGGAACAGGCCGGCCTGCAGATGGAACAGGCAGGACCGGATACGGTCGTCGGTATGAAAGCCGGTGACCAGGGCTGCCAGGACGAACAGGGCCGGTGGCACCAGGATCAGCCAGCCCTGCCTTGCCTGCCGCTGCCGGCTCAGCGCATGGATGCCCAGATAGATCAGGCCATAGCCCAGGGTACCTAAAATCAGGCTGGCCAAGGTCCAGAATTCAAGCGGCAGCTGGCCCGCCGCCCCCCATCCGGCCAGGGTGGAGCCCAGGATCAGCAGTCCAAAACCAAGGATCAGGGTCCGCAGGCCTGACTGTCTGTGGGATTGTCTGCGCAGATGCATGAAAGCCAGCGCGCCCGCGATCAGCGAGGATTTGTACATGACCAGGGTGGTGACAATGTCCAGCGGGAACATCAGGCTTTCCGTCTGGCGGAGAAAAGTCTCGCCGCCCGTCTCATAACATGATGACCCCTGTATGTCTTCCCGATAGGTTAATCCTTAAGGATGGAGTACGCGCTGTCCGTGTGTGCCGGCTGCATCATGCAGCCTTTGTGTGGCTGTCAGACTGGTACAAATCCTACCAATCATGCGCCCCCTTGAACGCTGCGTTGCATGCAGGCACCCGGCGAAGTGCCGGCACCCGCTTGCCGTGGTCGGGTCGTGCCGCTATGCTCCGCCACCACGTAACAATGTGACCGTAAAGCCGCCCCCGTCTTTGCGGTTCGATCCTTGACCCCCAGGTGAGTGACCATGGCCCGCACCCTCTATGACAAGATCTTCGACAGCCACACCGTCCACCGTCAGGAAGACGGCACCGCCGTGCTGTATATCGATCTGCATCTGGTGCATGAGGTGACGAGCCCGCAGGCCTTCGAGGGTCTGCGCATCGCGGGGCGGCAGCTGCGTCAGCCCAAGAAGACCCTGGCTGTGGCCGACCATAATGTGCCGACCAGCAAGGACCGTCTGGCGGGCATCAAGAACGAGGAAAGCCGCATCCAGGTGGAGCAGCTGGCCATCAACGCCAAGGAATTCGGCGTTGAATATTTCGACATGAGCGATATCCGCCAGGGCATCGTCCACGTTGTCGGGCCGGAACAGGGCGTGACCCAGCCGGGCATGACCATCGTCTGCGGCGACAGCCACACGGCCACCCATGGCGCCTTTGGCGCGCTGGCCTTTGGCATCGGTACGTCGGATGTGGAACATGTGCTGGCCACGCAGACCCTGCTGATCAAGAAGTCGAAGAACATGCTGGTGACGGTCGATGGCGACCTGCCGCCGGGTGTCACCGCCAAGGACCTGACCTTGGCCGTGATCGGCAAGCTGGGTACTGCCGGCGGCACCGGCTATGTCATCGAATATGCCGGCAAGGCGTTCCGCGACCTGTCCGTGGAAGGCCGCATGACGGTCTGCAACATGGCCATCGAGGCGGGCGCCCGCGCCGGCCTGATCGCCCCGGACGAGAAGACCTTCGACTATCTGCGGGGCCGCAACCGCGCGCCGCAGGGGGCCGATTTCGACCGCGCGGTCGAATACTGGAAGTCGCTGCCCAGTGATGAGGGTGCGGTCTATGACAAGGTCGTGGAACTGAACGCCGCCGATATCGTGCCGCTGGTCACCTGGGGCACCAGCCCGGAAGACGTGGCCCCGATCACCGCCAATGTGCCCAGCCCGGCGGACTTCAAGGACCCGAACAAGGCCAAGGCCGTGGAACGTTCGCTGGCCTATATGGGCCTGACGCCGGGCACGCCGCTGTCGCAGGTGCCGGTGCAGAAGGTGTTCATCGGCTCCTGCACCAACAGCCGTATCGAGGATCTGCGCGCCGCCGCCGACGTGGCCAAGGGGCGCAAGGTCGCCGATGGCGTCTATGCCATGGTCGTCCCCGGTTCCGGTCTGGTGAAGAAGCAGGCCGAGGAAGAAGGCCTGCACACAATCTTCACCGAGGCTGGTTTTGATTGGCGCGAGCCCGGCTGCTCCATGTGTCTGGCCATGAATGACGACAAGCTGAAGCCCGGCGAACGCTGCGCCAGCACGTCGAACCGCAATTTCGAAAGCCGCCAGGGTCCCGGTGGCCGCACCCATCTGGTCAGCCCCGCCATGGCCGCCGCTGCTGCCATCAAGGGCCACCTGACGGACGTGCGCACCCTGGGCTGATGACCGCTGGCCGTAGGTCGTGGGTGAGCGTTAGGCGAACCCCGACAAGCGACGGTCCCATTGAATGTCGGGGTTCGGCAAGCGCCTCACCCGCGACCTACGGTGGGTTAGCATTAAGGATCTTGGTATAAAGAGGGGCGTCCCCGTGGGGTGCCCCTTTTTTTACTGCGATTTGCGCTGTGCCAGATACCGGATCAGGGCCAGGGCGTCGGGAGGCGGACCCCGTTCGATGCGGCGGTAATCGCGGCAATCGGCGGTACGGCTGACCAGCCCCTGTTCCACCAGTTCGCGGCGCAGCAGGGCGAAGTCGCGGAAACTGTGCATCTCGTTCAGTTTCCGGCTGATCTGCTGTTCCGTCATGCTGTCGCGCGGCGACAGGCGTGACCAGATCACCCACAGGCAGGTGGCCTGTTCGTTGAACTTGTTGGGCCAGCGGATCAGCTGTCCGGCATCATCGAAATGCCGCATCAACCGGCGCACGCGGGCATGGTCGATCGCCACCGTCGGGGCGAGGGGCGTCGGGTTCTCCAACTGCTCAAGCGCCGCCGCCTGCGCCCGGTAATGCTGGAAATTGCGATAGCCGGCGCCGCGCGCCAGCATGTTCAGAAGCTGCACATGGCCGGCCCGGCCCTCATGCGCTTCCAGTTGTGATTTCAGTGACTTGGCCAGGGCGCCGATATCGGCGACCTGAAAGGGCAATTCCTGCTTCGACATGGGTCAACATCCCGTTTCACGGCACGCCTTGATCCTTGCTGGAACCGTCGGTGGTCGCCATCTTGCCGACGCGGCACGCCTTTGGGGTGTGACGGTCGATAACATTTGAGAAGGCAGGTTTAGCGGCCCCTTGAAGGGCTGGCGACGCCTGGGTGAACTGCCGACCGGCGGCAGCATTAACATGAAACGGGCGGACAGGGCCATCCTTTATGGAATAAGTACGTCCGCCGCCGCCCGTTGCACGGCCTTGGTCAGGCGGGACAGGGTGGCGCTGGGCATGCGGCTGCGCTGCCAGAACAGGGGCACGTCTAGCCCCAGGCCCGGCAATACTTCCAACAGCCGGCCCGCCGCCAGATGTGCTGCTGCCAGGGGACGCGGGTTCATGCCCCAGCCGACCCCCGCCAGGGCCGCATCGATGAAGGCCTGGGACGAGGGCAGCCAATGGGTGGGCACCGTCCCCTCCATCCCCGCCCGGCGCAGCCATTGTGCCTGCAACCGGTCCTTGGCGTTGAAGGTCAGGCAGGGCGCCCGTGCCAGCGCCTCTGCCGTCACCCCATCGGGGAAATGACGCTGCATGAAGGCAGGGCTGGCCGTGGCGACATAGGGCAGGGCACCCAAGGCGGCGCTGTCACAGCCGGGGACGGCCCCACCACCCGCCGTCACGGCGGCCACAACCTCCCCCCGGCGCAGCCAGTCGGCGCTGTGATCCTGATCATCCAGGACCAGATCGAACAGACAGTCGGGCATATCGGCCATGGCCGCCACAAACCATGTGGCCAGACTGTCGGCATTGACGGCAATGCGGAGAACCGGGCGGGGACCCTCCCGCGCCAGACCTGGCAGGCTGGCCGGCAGTTCGCTTTCCAGCAGCGCCACCTGTTCGGCATGCTGGCACAGCCTGGCCCCCGCCGGGCTGGCGGTACACGGGCTGCCGCGCACCACCAGCACCGCCCCCATCCGTTCCTCCAGCAGTTTCACCCGCTGGGAGATGGCGGACGGGGTGACGTGCAGCTGCTGTGCGGCACGTTCGAAACTGCCCGTCCGCACCACGGCGGCCAGGGCGGAAAGCAGGGCATAGTCCAGCATGGGATCAGCAACGCTTAATCAGAGTAAGAAACATTAAGTACGCTTAATCATCGCCGGATGATAGGTCCGTTCCCGTCACGCCACGGGAGAACCGCCCTATGTTCAACGCCATCCTGTCCGGCTATCTGCTGGGCCTCAGCCTGATTGTCGCCATCGGGGCGCAGAACGCTTTTGTCCTGCGCCAGGGGTTGCGGGGGCAGCATGTGCTGCCCGTCGTGCTGACCTGTGCCCTGTCGGATGCGGTGCTGATCGCCGCCGGGGTGGCGGGCCTGGGTTGGCTGGTGGAACGCTGGCCGGGGATGCTGCCTGTCCTGCGCTATGCGGGTGCGGCCTTTCTGCTTGCCTATGCGCTGCGCGCCCTGTGGTCGGCATGGACCGCGAAGACGGGATTGGACCCGGCGGCGGGGGAGGGGGCGGGACGGGCGGCCACGCTGGCCACCTGTCTGGCGCTAACCTGGCTGAACCCGCATGTCTATCTGGATACTGTCGTCCTGATCGGATCGGTGGCCAGCCGGTTCGGGGAGTTGAAGGGCTGGTTCGGCCTGGGGGCCGTGGCGGCGTCGTTCAGCTTCTTCTTCGCCCTGGGCTTCGGTGCCCGGCTTCTGCGGCCATTATTTGCCCAGGCAACGGCATGGCGGGTGCTGGATGGGGTAATTGCCCTGGTGATGGGCGGATTGGCGGTCAAGTTGTTGCTGTGAAACATTTCGCCCTTCGTTTGGGCCGCCAATTCCGGTAAAGGGAAAGTCCGGTCCCCCAACCATACCGCAGGCCCATGCAGCAACCGGCACGGCAGATCCTGACGCTTTTCCCGTTGGCGCTCACCCTGCTGCTGGCCCTGCCAGCCATGGCGGCGGAGCCCCGGCTGATCGGGATTTTCCGCGACTGGAACGCCTTCATGCTGGAGGAGGCGTCGGGCCCCGTCTGCTGGATGGTGTCGCGGCCCAAGAAGATGGAAGGCGATTTCACCAAACGCGGCGATGTCTTCCTGATGATCACCCACCGCCCGGCGGAGCGGACCTTTGATGTGGTGAATTTCATCGCAGGCTACCCGTTCGCCGAACATGCCGAGGTGCAGGTGCAGGTCGGCAAGCAGAGTTTCAAACTGTTCAGCAAGGATGAACAGGCCTGGGCCCGCGAGGCCGACACCGACCACGCCATCACCCAGGCGCTGCGCCAGGGATCGACCCTGGTGGTGCGCGGCACCAGCCTGCGCGGCAGCCGCACCACCGACACGTTCAGTCTGGCCGGCAGCGGCGGTGCCTATCAGGCCATCGGCGATGCCTGTGCCGAACGGGCGGCGCCCCCCCAAGTGGAACCGCCGCCGCAGTGAAGGCGCCGGCGGTTCCGCGGATTACGGCTGCCGCCTAATCCGCGCTACGAAATGGGCATCGACACAATCGTAGCGCGGATTAGCGAAGCGTAATCCGCGGCGCACTTGCCTTACCCCAGCCCCTTCTCCACAAACGCCGCCATGCGGCGGGCAAAGGATAGCGGGTTGGGCAGGGTCTCACCCTCCAGAATGCGCGCCTGATCCAGCAGCAGCCAGGCCGCATCCTCCAGCGAGGTCGCCGCCCCGTCCTGCGTCGCCTTCTCCGCCAGACGGCGGATCAGGGGGTGGCTGGGGTTGATCTCCAGCACCCGCTTGGACGCGGCATCGGCCCCCAGCTGCCCATGCTGCTTCAGCAGGCGCTGCAGGTGGATATCCATGTCGCCATCATCTGCCACCAGACAGACGGCACTGTCGGTCAGGCGTTCGGAACGGCGGACATCCTTGACCTCGTCCCCCAGCGTCAGTTTCAAAAGGGCGGTCAGGGAGGACAGGTCGCCATCCGACGCCTTGTCCTTCTTCTCGTCCTCCGGCTTTTCCTCGCCCTTGATCTTGGACAGATCGGCCCCGCCGCGCGTCACAGACTTGAACGGCTTGCCATCGGTCTCGCGCACCGACCCGACCCAGAATTCGTCCACCGGATCGGTCAGCAGCAGCACCTCCACGCCCTTGGCGCGGAAGCCTTCGACCTGCGGGCTGCGGTCCACGGCCGATTTCTCATCGCCCGTGATGTAATAGATGGCGTCCTGGCCTTCCTTCATGCGCCCGATATAGGTGGCCAGGCTGACCAACTCGCCCTTGCTCTCCGTCGTACGGAAGCGCAGCAGCTTCAGCAGGTCGTCGCGGTGGGCGAAATCCTCATACAGCCCTTCCTTCAGCACGGCCCCGAACGCGTCCCAGAAGCGGGCGTAATCGGCGGCCTGCTCCGGATCGGCGGCCTTCTTGTTCAGGTCACCCAGCACGCGCTTCACGATCCCGGCCTTCAGCTTGGCCAGCACCGGATTGTTCTGCAGCATCTCGCGGCTGACATTCAGCGGCAGGTCCTCGCTGTCCACGACGCCCTTCAGGAAGCGCAGGTACGGCGGGACCAGCCCTTCCGCCTCGTCCGTGATGAAGACGCGGCGGACATACAGCTTCACATGATGGGCGCGGCGCGGATCGAACAGGTCGAAGGGCCGCTGCTGCGGCACGAACAGCAGGCCCGTATACTCGATCACGCCCTCGGCGCGCCAATGCAAGGTCAGCCACGGCTCATCAAAGGCGTGGCCGACATGGTGATAGAATTCCTTGTACTGCTCTTCCGTGATCTCCGACTTCGACCTTGTCCACAGGGCGTTGGCCGCGTTCACGCTGTCGGTGGTGTCGGCACCCAGCAGGATGGGCACGGCAATATGGTCGGAATAGGTCTTGATGACATGGCGCAGGCGTTGTTCCTCCAGGAACTCCGTCTCCGCCTCGCGGATATGCATGACGATGCGGGTACCGCGCGCGGGGGCATTCTCGTCCTCGGCCACGGTAAAGCTGCCCTGGCCATCGCTGACCCAGCGCCAACCGGTGGCCTCACCCGCCTTGCGGCTGAACACCTCAACCTTTTCCGCCACCATGAAGGCGGAATAGAAGCCGACGCCGAACTGGCCGATCAGGCTGACATCCTTTTTGCTGTCGCCCGACAGGTTCTTGACGAAGGCCGACGTGCCCGATCGGGCGATGGTGCCCAGATTGTCCACCAGGTCCTGACGGTTCATGCCGATGCCATTGTCGACCAGCGTCAGGGTCTTGGCATCCGTGTCGGCGACGATGCGGATCTTGAAGTCAGGGTCTTCCCCCAGCAGCGACCCATCGGTCAGCGCTGCATAACGCAGCCGGTCGCACGCGTCCGACGCGTTGGAGATCAGTTCCCGCAGGAAGACTTCCTTCTCCGAGTAGAGGCTGTGTGCCACGATGTCCAACAGGCGGCTGACCTCGGCCTGGAAACTGAGCCGTTCCTCGCTCATCTCTCTCACCTTGCTCTGCGATTTACATCCAATGAGGGTGGCCTTGAAGCCGCTGCTGGATATGGGGCAGACGGTGGCGGAGCGCAAGCGGGGTTTCAGGCCAGCAGATCACGCACACTGGCGGCAAGGGCACGCGCAGCAGCCGATGTGGCGGGATTGGGCGTCCGCGCCAGCATGACGATCTGTGACGGGGGCAGCGGCGGCATCCCCATGGATGCCGGGATCACGGCCAGATCGCCGCCGATGATGGTGCCCAGCGGCGCCACGCCAAGCCCGGCCCGCACCGCCGCCATCAGGGCCAGACAGCTTCCGCCCGTGAATGTCTCCCGCCATGGAATGCCGGCCTGATCAAGCACCCGGATCGCCACTGCCCTGACCGAACAGGGAGAGGGCAGAAGCACCAGGGGCAGGGGGCCGTCGGAGCCGGACCATCCGGGCGGGACGCGCCATTGCAACGCATCGGTGCCCAGTATCTCTCCCCCTTCCGCCCCATGCTCCCGCCGGATGATGGCCAAATCGATCTGGCCGCCCTCAAACCGATCCCGGATATCAGCCGACTGACCCAGATGGACGGCCATGGTCGCCTGTGGCGGCAATGCCATCCGCACCCGCTTCAGCGTCAGGTCGAGATGGGTACCCAGGGCATGGTCGCTGATGCCGATTGTGATGTGGGAGGGCACAATATTGACCGCGGCAATCGCCGCCTCATGCGCCGCCAGCAAGGTTCGCGCATGATCAAGGAAGGCTGTTCCCGCCTCGGTCAGGCGGACAAGGCGGGGGCTGCGATCCAGAAGCCGTCTGCCAAGGGCCGCCTCCAGCGACTTGATGCGCTGGCTGACAACAGGCTGGACGGTGCCCGCCGCCTCTGCCGCGCGGGTGAGGTTGCCATATTCCGCGACAAGGGCGAACAGGCGGACGGATTCAAGATCAAGCATCATATGAAATCGCTATGGTAGTTATCAAATATCATAGCGTTCACGAATGAATTTCAAAAGCGCAGAAATGGGCCTCCAACCCCAACAGGAGATGTGTGATGCCCATGATCATTGTGCGCTATGTAACGCCCGACCCACGCCCTGAACTGCGCACCCAAATCGCCGCACTGGCCGCCCGGCTGGGGGCGGAAAAGCTGGGCAAGGACCCTGGCGTGACGGCGGTGCTGGTGGAGCCGGCGGACCCCGATGGCTGGTTCATCGCCGGCAAACGGCCTACCGATGCCGGACTGTCGGCCTTCTGGCTGGATATCAAGGTGACGGCGGGCACCAACACCAAGGCGGAAACGACCGCGTTCGTGAAGGCGGCCTATCAGGGAATGGCTGAGCTTCTGGGGCCGCTCCATGAGGAATGCTACGCCTATGTCCACGAAACCAACGGCGATGCCTATGGCTATGGTGGCCGGACGCAGAACGGCCGCTGGGCGGCGGCACATCCGGGCTGACAGCGGGCCGCCCTCTCACGGATTATGGAGATAGCTGGATATCGCGTCGGTCAGGCTTTCCGCGCGGGCGACATTGTCCCGGTTGGACAGCATCATGGCGGTGACCAGCGTCTCCGCCATCAGCACCGCCGCCGTCATGCTGCTGGACAGGACGGGATGCGTGCTTTCGGCCAGCAGCACCGTGTCCGCCCGTTGCGCCAGGGGCGATACGGGACTGTCGGTGATGGCGACCACATGCGCCTTGCGCGACTTGGCAAAGCTGGTCAGGTGCAGGGCCGCCTGCGCGTAGCGGGGAAAGGCGATGGCGATCAGCACATCGCCTTCGCCCAAATTCATCAGCCGCCCCGCCGCCACCTCGGTACCGCCAAATTCCACGACATTGACCAGATTGGCGCAGAAGGGCTGCAGCCCCAGGGTCAGCAGCCCCGCCATATGGGCCGACAGGCCGAAACCCATGACATAGATGGTGCGCGCCGCGTTCAGCCGGCTGACCAGTTCTGACAGCTGTGTGCCGCCCGCCATCTGCTCCGCCACCCGCGACAGGTGCGACAGCGTGGCCTCCAGCCCCTCATTGATGGCGGCTTGGGTCGGGTCGGCGCGGTCGAAGCTGCTGCGCAGCTTTTCAACGGGCCGCAGCACCGTCTGCAACGTCTCCGCCATGCCTGCCCGCAGGTCGGGATAGCCGGCATATCCGACCGCACGGGCAAACCGGCTGAGTGTGGCGTTCGACACGCCGATGGCCCCTGCCAGATCCTCAATGCTCCACGCCGTGATCCGTACGGGATTGCGCAGCAGATGCTCCGCAATCGTCCGGTTGGACGCCGTCCCATCCGCCATCACCGCCAGCAGCCGGCGGCCCAGTTCGGTATCGGCGAAGGCCACCTCCGTCGACGGGGCGGGTTGGGTTTGCGCGTCGCCCTGGCCCGGAGCGTGAAAATCAGCCTGAGAGGATTTTTTCATGGATTGATATTATGAAAATAACGTGTCATTGTCCATTCCATCGAGCCGATCATTGCGAAACGTGCCGGAAGCCAGTTGCCATGATGCGTCTTATGTCCCTGACGGCGGGCTTCGCCGCAAGTCTGTTGCTGCTGACCGCCCCTGCCGATGCGCAGGGTGCCCGCATGCGGGTGGGGGTGGAGGGCAATTATCCGCCCTTTTCGGTGATCGGGCCGGACGGGAAATTGTCGGGTTTTGATATCGACATCGCCAATGCGCTGTGCGCGGAGATGAAGGTCGACTGCACCCTGGTGCAGCAGGAATGGGACGGGATGATCCCGGCGCTGAATACCCGCAAGTTCGACATGATCGTCGCCTCCATGACGATCACGGCGGACCGGGCGAAAATCGTCGATTTCTCCGACGTCTATTATGATGTCCCCTCCCGCTGGATCGCCAAACAGGGCGCCTTTACGGAGCCTACGCCCGACGCGCTGAAGGGCAAGACGATTATCGTCCTGCGCAACAGCCCGCGCGCCCGGCATGCCAAGGAAAAATACCCCGACAGCCGCCTGTTGCTGGTCGCCAAGGAGACGGATGTCTATCTGGAACTGCGCGCGGGCCGCGGGGATATCGCACTCGGTTCATCGGTGATCGCCGAAGGCCTATTCCTGAAGCGGCCCGAAGGTGCGGGGTTCGCCACCGTGGGTGAACCCCTGCGTCTGAAGGGCGACAGTGATGTCGGCATCGCCGTGCGCAAGGGCGACACTGCGCTGCGCGACCGGGTCAATACGGCCCTGAAGGCCATCAAGGCTGACGGTCGCTATCAGCAGATCGCCCAACGCTATTTCACCTTTGATGTCTCCGGCGGGAATTCTTGAGGGATAGGGCGGCCCGCCCGCCCGGACCCCGACCCGCCGCTTTCACCCCAGACCTCCCCCCCATCCCCGGCCCTGTCGGGGGTGAACCCCGGTTGCATGCCCATGCTGATCGAGTATCTGCCCATCCTGTTTGACGGTTTGCTGACGACGCTGTCGGTGTCGCTGGTCTCGCTCGCCATCGCCTCACTGTTCGGTCTGGCCGGTGCGCTGGCCAAGCTTTCCACAGGGCGCGGGCTGCGGGCGGTGGCGGGGACCTATACCACGCTGATCCGTTCCATCCCCGATCTGGTGCTGATGCTGACCCTGTTCTATGGCGGGCAGGCGCTGGTCAATGATATCGGCCTGCGTCTGGGCTGGGACTATGTCGATATCGATCCGTTCCTGGCCGGCAGCCTGACCCTGGGTTTCATCTATGGCGCCTATCTGACGGAGACGTTCCGGGGTGCCTTCCTGGCGATCCCCAAGGGGCAGGCGGAGGCAGGCCTGGCCTATGGCATGAGCGGGTTTCAGGTCCTCTGGCACATCACCCTGCCGCAGATGATCCGCCACGCCATCCCCGGCTTTGCCAATAACTGGCTGGTCATGGTCAAGGCCTCGGCCCTGGTGTCGATCATCGGTCTGGATGACATGGTCCACCGCGCCAGCCTGGCCACCGCCGCCACGGCCCAGCCTTTCACCTTCTATGCCGCTGTCGCCGTCCTCTATCTGGCGGTCACCACCGTCTCGATCCTGGTACTGGGCCAACTTGAAAGGCGTGTGTCGCTGGGCGTGCGCAAGGCGGTGCTGTGATGATCGATCTGCAGACCATCCAGGACAATCTGCCCGCCTTTCTGGACGGCGCCCGCGTCACCATCCTGCTGGTGCTGGCTTCTGCCGCCGCCGGCCTGACCCTGTCGCTGCCGCTGGCGGTGGCGCGGGTGTCGGCTAACCCCTTCCTGTCGCGGCCCGTCTTCCTGTTCACCTATATGCTGCGCGGCACGCCGCTGCTGGTGCAACTTTTCATGGTCTATTTCGGGCTGGCGCAGTTCGACATGGTCCGGGACAGCAGCCTGTGGCCGCTGCTGCGTGAACCCTGGTTCTGCGCCTGGATCGCCTTCACGCTGAACACCGCCGCCTATACGACGGAAATGCTGGCGGGCGCCCTGCGGGCCACCCCGGCGGGAGAGGTGGAGGCGGCGCGCAGCCTGGGCCTAACCGGATTTGACATCTACACAAGCATCCTGATCCCGGGTGCCGTCCGCCGCGCCCTGCCGCAATATGGCAATGAGCTGGTGATGCTGATGCACGCCACCTCCATCGCCAGTGCGGTGACCCTGGTGGAGATCACCCGCGTGGCCCGCGACGTCCATGCCAACACCCTGTTGGCGGTGGAAGCGTTCGGCACGGCGGCCCTGTTCTACCTCGCCCTGACCCTGTGCATCACCGGCCTGTTCCGGCTGCTGGAACGCCGCCTGCTGCGGCATCTGGCGCGCCCGGCCGGTGCCTCTTGAGGAGCGGCACCAACGTGCGATCTGAAACCCTGTCCCTGCCCGGCACGACGCAAGGCACCCACCGTACCGTGACGGTGCAGCGCTTCGGCACGCCCGGTGCCCGTCCGCGCATCCATATCCAGGCCAGCCTGCATGCCGATGAAATCCCGGCCATGCTGGTCGCCGACAAGCTGCGCCGCCACCTGACCCGCCTGGAAGCGGAGGGCAAGCTGGCGGGGGAGGTGGTGCTGGTGCCCATCGCCAATCCCATCGGCCTGTCGCAGGCGGTGCTGGGTGACATGCTGGGTCGGTTCGACCTGACCGATGGCCGCAATTTCAACCGTGATTTCCCCTGGCTGGTCCCCGCCGCCGCGGCGCGTGTGCAGGGCCGGCTGGGCGATGATCCCGCCGCCAATACCGCCCTGATCCGTGCCGCATTGGCCGACGCCCTGTCGGAAATGCGCCCGCAATCGCCGGCCCAGCATCTGAAGGTGCTGCTGATGTCGCTGGCGGTGGAAGCCGACTGGGTGCTGGACCTGCATTGCGACCATGAGGCCGTGATGCATCTCTATACCCTGACCCCGCTTGCCGAAGAGGTGGAGCCGCTGGCCCGGCTGCTGGGCGCCCAGGCACTGCTGACGGCGGATGAAAGCGGCGACAACCCGTTCGACGAGGCGGTGAGCCGGCCCTGGGCCGCCCTGCGGCAACGTTTTCCGCAATACCCGATCCCGCTTTCCTGCAGGTCGGTGACGGTGGAACTGCGCGGTCAGGCCGATGTCGACCACGATCTGGCCGACCGCGACGCCCGTGCGCTGGTGGCGTTCCTGATCCATGCCGGGGCGGTCGCCGGGGCCGTTCCCACCCTGCCGCCGGCTTTGTGTCAGCCGACCCCGCTGGAAGCGGTGGAACCGCTGACGGCCCCCGCCGCCGGCGTCCTGGTCTATCGCCGCCCCCTGGGTGCGGCGGTGGAGGCGGGGGAGATCGTGGCCGACATCATCGATCCCGTCACCGGTCAGGCCGTGCCCGTCGCCAGCCAGGGCGGCGGCCTGCTGTTCGCCCGCATCGCCACCCGCATGGCCTTCCCCGGCAACCGCCTGGGCAAGCTGGCCGGCACCCGCCTGCGCCGTTCCGGCAACCTGTTGAGCCCGTGAGCCATCACCATGAGCCATCCCATGGAAATCAAGCTGCAAGCCGACAATATCGCCAAACGCTATGGCAGCATCGATGTGCTGCACGATGTTTCGCTTCAGGCCCGGGCCGGCGATGTCATCGCCCTGATCGGTGCGTCGGGGTCCGGGAAAAGCACCCTGCTGCGCTGCCTGAACCTGCTGGAACGGCCCCATGCCGGGCGCCTGACGGTGGCGGGCGAATGTCTGGCCCTGACGCCCGACCGGACGGGAGAACTGACCGCCGCCGACCCGGCCCAGCTGCGCCGCCTGCGCGCCCGCCTGTCGATGGTGTTCCAGCAGTTCAATCTGTGGGGCCACATGAATGTCCTGCGCAACGTCATCGAGGCGCCGATCCGGGTCAACGGCCTGTCCAAGGCGGAAGCGGTCGAACGGGCCGAGCATTATCTGGCCCGTGTCGGCGTCTTGCACCGGCGCGATGCCTATCCGGCCCATCTGTCAGGCGGCGAGCAGCAGCGGGTGGCCATCGCCCGCGCGCTGGCCATGGAACCCGACGTGATGCTGTTCGATGAGCCGACCAGCGCGCTTGACCCCGAACTGGTGGGCGAGGTGCTGCGCGTCATGCGCGGCCTGGCCGAAGAGGGGCGGACCATGGTGGTTGTGACCCACGAAATGGCCTTCGCCCGCGATGTCGGCAGCCAGCTTGTCTTCCTGCACAAGGGCCGGATCGAGGAACAGGGAACCCCAGCCGACCTGATGACCAACCCGCAGAGCGACCGCCTGCGCAGCTTCCTGGCCAGCAGCCTGCACCGCGCCGGCCACGCCTGAACCCATTCGAAACGCCACCCAAACCATCATGGGCGCCAGACCCGGCAAACGGGCCGCCCCATCCAGAACCGGGAGACTTCAAGTGAGGGACTTCACCATGAACACCAAGCATCTGCTGGCCACCACCACCGCGCTGGCCCTGCTGGCCGGCCCCGCCATTGCGCAGGATAGCGGCCTTCTGGAAGAGATTGTCGTGACCGGATCGCGCATCGCGCGGCCCGCCGAACAGAGCCCCGTGCCCGTCACCGCCCTGGGCGAGGCGGAATTGTCCGCGCGCGGCATCACCAGCATTTCCGACGCGCTGAGCCGTCTGCCGGCCCTGCAGAATACCCGCTCGTCGGATCAGCTGTCCTCGGCCTCGCCCGTGCCGACGGCCAATCTGCGCGGTCTGGGGGCGGCCCGTACCCTGGTGTTGGTCAATGGCCGCCGCCATGTGGCCGGCATCGCCGGTGAGGCGTCGGTGGACATCTCCACCATCCCGTCGGCCCTGGTGGAGCGTGTCGATGTCCTGACCGGCGGTGCATCCGCCGTCTATGGCTCCGACGCCGTGACCGGTGTGGTGAACTTTGTCCTGAAGAAGGATTTCGAGGGCCAGGACATCACCGCCCAATATGGCCTGTCGGAAAAGGGCGATGCCGACCGCCGCTATGTCGCCGCCACCATCGGCCGCAATTTTGATGGCGGCAAGGGCAACATCACCCTGTCCCTGTCCTCGGTCGATCAGAAGCCGCTGACCTTTGGCGACCGCAAATGGTCGCGGGGCAATGGCATCGCTGACGACACGGCCAATCCCGATCTGTTCCTTCAGGAAACCGACCTGACCCCGGCCCTGCGTGCCGCGGGTGTCACGGCGGGCACGCGCATCCTGTCGCTGTCCACCGCCAATCAGGCCCTTGCCGGCCAGACCCTGATCGCTCGCGCCACCAATGCCAAGGCCCGCGCCTTCGGCACGAACCAGCGTTTCGGCCTGTCATCGATCTACGGCATTATCGGCTTTGACCCGCGCGGCACGGGCTTCCCCGTGTCCGGCACCAACAGCCGCGCGCCGAACATCGATCTGGACAATAACGGCACCCGCGACTGTGTGCAGAATTACCCGGGCCGGCGTGGCTATGGCTGTCTGGTCATCGATCCGGCCACGGGCAAGCTGCGCCCGTTCCAGGATGGTATCCTGGCCAATAACGACCAGTTCGGCGGCGACGGCACGCCCGACTATCTGGACCGCGCCACCCTGGTCGGCGACCTGTCCACGCAGACGGCCAATCTGAACGCCCGTTATGAGGTGAACCCCTACTTCAAGCCGTTCGTGGAGGCCAAGTACGTTCGCAATACCAGCCGTCAGGTCGAAAGTGTGCGCACCTTCGATGACAGCATCCGCATCAAGCTGGACAATCCCTTCATTCCGCAGCAGCTGCGCGACATTGCCAATGCCCAGATCGCGGCGGAACCGGCCCTGGCCAGCACCTATCAGTTCATCATCACCCGCGATCATGCCGATGTGGTTGACCCCGTGGTCCGCAATAATCGCGACACCTATCGCGGTGTTATGGGCTTCGAAGGGGAGCTGGATAATGGCTGGGCCTATGAGGCGTCCTATAATTACGGTCGCACCGATGCCACTGACAAGCGCCCGACCCGCCTGAACGACCGGTTCTTTGCCGCCATCGATGCGGTGCGCGCCCCCAATGGCCAGATCGTCTGCCGCTCCGACCTGAACCCGACCTCCGTCCCGTCCGTGTCGGATTTCCCGGTCTTTTCCTGGTCGGGCTACAATACGTTCAAGGCCGGCGACGGGTCGTGCAAGCCCTTGAACCTGTTCGGCCTGGGCGCTCCATCGGCGGATGCACAGAACTTCGTCACCTACGACAATCCCGTGAAATCCACCATCAAGCAGCAGGTCTGGAACGCCAGCATCACCGGCGATCTGGGCGAAACCCTGACCCTGCCGGGCGGTCCCATCGGCTTTGCCGCCGGTCTGGAACACCGCAAGGAAGACAGCCGCTTTGAAGTGACGGAGTTCGAGCGTCTGAACTATACGGACCGTGGCGGTCGCCAGAATGTGGTCGGCGGCTTTGACGTTACCGAAGGTTTCGTGGAACTGAACGCCCCGCTACTGGCGGACCTGCCGGGCGTGGAACTGCTGTCGCTGGACGGTGCCTATCGTTATGGCGACTACAGCACCGTTGGTGGCGTGAACACCTGGAAGGTGGGTGGCGTCTATGCGCCGGTGAAGGATATCCGCGCCCGTGGCGGCTATTCCCGCACCATCCGCGCCCCCAATATTCAGGAACTTTTCGCGCCGCGTTCATCCACCCTGTTCTCCGTTGTCGATCCCTGCGACGCCGGCCAGATCGGCACCGGTTCCAACCCGGCCAACCGCCGCGCCAACTGCGCCGCCGACGGTATCCCCACGGGCTGGCTGGATACCCGCACCGCCCGCGTGCCGGGCTTCACGGGCGGCAACCCGGACCTGGATCCGGAAACCTCCACCAGCTACACCGCCGGTGTGGTCCTGACGCCATCCTTCCTGCCCCGCTTCTCGTTGGCCGTCGATTACTGGAACATCAAGATCGAGGATGCGATCAGCCAGGTGACGGGTCAAAACATCCTGAACGCCTGCTATGACGCGCCCAGCCGGGACAATCCCTTCTGCACGCAGGTGGGCCGCAACCGCACCAGCACCTCGCCCACCTTCCTGGCTGTCAACTCCCTGAACCAGACGACGATCAATTTCGCCCGGTTCGAAGCCAGCGGCATCGATTTCGATATGGTCTATCCCGTGGATCTGGAAGAAATCGGCCTGGGTGAGAGCGGTCGCGTCACCTTGGGCCTGACCGGCACCTGGAACGAGAAGAACCGTACCTTCCAGACGCCCGGCAACGCCACCGCCGCCAACAATGCGTTGGGTGAACGCCTATTCCCGGAATGGAACCTGAACCCGTCAGTATCGTGGAGCGACGATGTCTGGAGTGTCGCCTGGTACGGCTTCTATCAGTCGCGCCAGACCCTGACGGGTGTGGAAACGGAAACGGCCAGCACCTTCGTCCAGGCCTATGCGCCTGCCGCCTGGGTGCATGACGCGGCTGTATCCTATCAGGTGACGGACGAGGTGCGGGTCACCGCCGGCGTCAACAACCTGACCAACAAGGGCCAGTTCTATGGCGATATCGGCCGCCCGGCCTCCGCCATCGGCCGGTCCTATTATCTGCGCACCCGTCTGGTCTTCTGATCTGATGGTTGAGCGCTGTTGCGGTCTTGCGGGAGGGGCACATTCCTGCAAGACCGCCCCTTTTACCCCCTACCGGGATGTTCAGATGCGCCGCCTTGTCCTGTGTCTGCTCGCCTTTCTGCTCACGGCCCTGCCTACGCTGGCGGAACCGGTCAAGGGATCGCTGCTGATCGCGGGTGGGGATTTCCGGCTGGACAATCCAGGCTGGCCACGGCTGGTGGAACTGGCCGGTGGCAGGGGAGCCACCATCCTGATCCTGCCCACCGGTAGCGGCGATCCGGTGGGCAGCGGTGGGCGCATTGTGGACCATCTGCGCGGCCTTGGCGCCAACGCTCTGTTGCTGCCGCTGGCCGAGAAAGGCTTTGAGCGAACACCGGCGGACATCGTGACCGACCCCGTCTGGATCGACCGCGCCCGCAATGCCGGTGGCTTCTTCCTGGTGGGCGGGGACCAGTCGCGCTACACCGCCGCCCTGCTGCGCGCCGACGGGTCCGACACGCCCCTGCTGACCGCGATGCGCGCGGCGCATGCGAAGGGTGCCGTCATTGCAGGCTCCTCTGCCGGGGCTGCCATCATGTCCGCCACCATGATCAAGGATGCGCCGGAAACGCTGGACCTGCTGGCCACCGGTCCCGTCGCGGGCCGGACGCTCGGGCCGGGTCTGGGCTTCATCGGCCCCGACTGGTTCGTGGATCAGCATTTCCTGGCGCGTGGCCGTTTCGCCCGCACCCTGGTCGCCATGGATGCCGCCGGCTATACGCGCGGCTTGGGCGTGGATGAAAACACCGCCCTCATCATCCGCGAACGGAAGATGGCAGAGGTGGTGGGCGCCAGCGGCGTGGTGGTGATTGATACGCGAACCGCCCGCCGCACCCCCGGCTGGCCCTTCGCACAGACGGGGATTGTGCTGTCCCTGCTGCGCGACGGCGACCGGCTGGACCTGACCAGCGGCACAGTGACCCCCGGCCCCGCGCGCGCCGATGCCCCCATCCTGCCGGCCCAAACCGGTTTCGAACCCGATCCCGAATTGCCCGCAACCCTGGCCACGGGCGATATTCTGGCCCCCTGGCAATTCGGTCGGCTGATGGCGCAGGTCCTGGAAAGCCGGAAGGGAGAAGCCACCGGTCTGGCCTTTGATGCTGCCGACCCCGCCCGCCGCCCGGCCTTCCGTATGAGGCTGATCCGCCGCGCCGATAGCCAGGGCTGGGCCGGTGATGGCATCACGGTTCTGAACCTCGCGATGGATATCACCCCCGTGCGCATGGCCGATCCCCTGTTCAGCCCCCGGCGTCCCTGACCTGATCCCGCCCTGTCCGATCTATGAGGGCGTCCGCTGCGACCCCGCTTTGTCGTCCTCTACCAATGGCCGCATGCCAACAGCGAATCCCATCCGCCAGGACCAACCGCTGATCAACACAAAGAATCGCATCGCGCTGTGCGGTGACTGGGTCCGTCAGGGCCGTGTGGAGGCAACCTTTCTGTCCAGCACACAGATCGCGAATGCCGTGCTGGCCATGTCCGGGGGGGATACGCGAGCGCATATGGCGGCAGCTGTATGAACAGCCACCTGAAGCCAACGAAGCACTGAATATCATGTAGAGAAAATGGCGCGCCCGAAAGGATTCGAACCTCTGACCCCCAGATTCATAGTTTAACCGACAAGTAGGGGTAGAGGAGGGTTTTACCCCCGGCCCGCCGTTCGACGGGCGTCACACGCTCCGCTGTCTGGCTTGCCAACCCTGTCCTTTCCGACGCTACCCCGGCCATTGCTGGGATGCGGATAGCGTGGGGAGGCGCTGGTGAAGCGTTGGGCACCGGGTCGTCCGGTGGCGCAGAAAAGGAGAACCCCGTGGGGCCAGAATAGGGCCGTACCGGTGTCCCACGCACGGACCAAGCGGAACCATCGTCAAGCCGATATGGCGATGAGAGTAGGGCCGAGTGTGATCATCTGCAAGGTCCCGCGGTAAATTCCACGCACATTCACCGCAATAAATGCGGTGTTTATTTGCCTTTGACGTGAAAGCCCGTCATAATCACCGCAAGGAGTACGGCGATTATGATCTATATCCACGAACAGCCCGGTTGGCCATCCTTCACCTGGAATGACAGCACGTTGGCCATGCTGCTGGCCCAGGTGCGGCATCGTCAAGGGCGCTTGCTGGGCAAGATGGAGACGCTGGGCTTCGATCTGCGGCAGGAAGCCAGCCTGACGACGCTGACCACCGATGTGGTGAAAAGCTCGGCCATTGAGGGGGAAACGCTGGACCGGGACGAGGTTCGTTCGTCGCTGGCCCGCCGGCTTGGCCTTGACGCAGGCGGGTTGCCACCCGTGGGACGGCACGTCGACGGGATCGTCGAGATGATGCTGGACGCGACGCAGAACCATCGGGCCGCACTGACCTTCGACCGCTTGTTCGGGTGGCATGCGACCCTGTTTCCGACGGGCTGGAGCGGCATGCACCGGATCACGGTGGGGGCATGGCGCACAAAGGAGTCCGGCCCCATGCAAGTCGTCTCAGGCGCCTATAGCCGACAGCGCGTGCATTTCGAGGCTCCGGACGCCGACCGGCTAGACGCGGAGATGACCGCGTTTCTGGACTGGTTCAACAACGGTCCTGTCATCGACCCTGTCGTAAAGGCGGGAATCGCCCATCTGTGGTTCGTGACGATCCATCCGTTCGAGGATGGGAACGGCCGCATCGCCCGCGCCATCGCCGACCTGGCTTTGGCCCGCGCCGACAATTGCGCGGAACGCTTCTACAGCATGTCGGGGCAGATCGAGGCTGAACGCAAAGCCTACTATGACGAACTGGAACGGCAACAGAAGGGCGACGTCGATATCACCGGCTGGCTGTCCTGGTTCCTGGGGTGTCTGGACCGGGCACTGACAACCGCTGACGGCACGCTGTCGGCGGTCCTGGCCAAGGCACGGCTTTGGGAATGGATTAGCCGGGGGCCGGTGAACGACCGTCAGCGCATCGTCATCAACCGGCTCCTGGACGGGTTCGAGGGGCACCTGAACAATTCGAAATACGCCAAGCTGGCCAAGTGTTCGGCGGACACCGCCCTACGCGACATTCAGGCACTGGTGGAACGACGGGTGCTCGTCCAGAACCCAGGGGGCGGGCGCAGCACGAGCTACCGGCTGGCCACGCTGGACGACATTGCTGAATGATCCTTGGGCTTTCGCCCCCGCAACCCGACACCCAGGCTTCTACAAGGGTCCTACCAGTCCGGAATTGCCGGAAGGCGCCGGATAGCCTTGGTGTGGCTGGAAATTCTCCCCTTACGGGGTTCTGGAAACCCTTGCTTTCCATGCTCCTGGATTTCCGGGTTGGCCAGACATCCTTGCTCTACCTTGCGATTCCATTTTCTGGAGGGAGGTGGAGGCTGTCCGGTGATCCCCCCCTCGACAAGCTCTCCCCGGCGTTATCCCGCCGGAGAAGCGGATAGAGGAAGCTTGAAAGCGCCTTGCTGAAGCCACATCTGGATGAATCCCCTGGGTGGCGGCAAGTCTGCTCTACTGCCTTCATCTTACTCGAACCGCCAGCGTGCCAGATGTCTGATCTCCCCCTTGCCGTCTTGTTCGACCGTGTTGAATTCGGCGTGAACCTGACACTGGGCAACATCTCGGCGAAGGACTTCGTGGAGGCGCTGGCTGACGCTGGAATTGTCCAGGGGACCTCACCTGCGACAAGGAGCAACCTCCTGAAGCCAAAGGTGAGTTTCGCCTCCGACACCGGCTTACGGGTCGAAGGCCAGCTGGCCCTGTCACAGTCCGGTACCGGGCTGACTCTGACGAATGCAAGCAGCCTGCTGGTCAACGGCATCCGGTTCATCCGGGGAGCGCTGGAATTTACGGAACCCCCGCCTCTTGGCCTGGACGGCAACGACAACGTCTTCGGCCCCTTCCCCCACGGAGAAGACGCGAGCGTCTATCTGGAAGCTCAACTTGAGGCATTCAGCGGTGCGCTGGACCAGTTCCTGGCTGTGGTGCGGGCAATAGTCCCGGCAGGCCGCATGGCGGGCGCCGTCCGTGTCAGGTCCTGCGAACTGACCCATGACATGGCGGAGGATGACGCCCCTGCGCTTGGCATCGCCCTGTCGAAGGAGGCGTTGGCCAATGTGGGCACCCGGCATCACAGCTTTCACCCCATCCCAGAAGGCATGACGATCGAGAGAGGGACGGTGACCTGCTCTTGGATCATCGCGCCGAAGGGCAGTGGCCTCCGGTTGAAGACATATCCCAAGCGCCACGACCTCATGCGGCTGGAGCTTATGATCAGAAACCGCGACGGCATTCGTCGGCTGGTCGAACTTGAAGGTGGTACAGGCCTGTCGCCGACAAGCATGCCATCCGGGGACCAAGCCGTGGAGGAGCTACGGGCGATCGTTCCCGCTGCCGCAGATCACCTGGAAAGGCTTCGGCGGCACATCCGTGAAGCCCCGACCCTGAACCGATCCCACCTTGAACTCCTGGTTGCCCTCTCGCCCTTGCTGTCCGTCCTGTTTCGACCGGACAATCAGCCTGGACCGCAGTTGAGCTCCACCACTGTCGATAACGTCTATGATGCGATTTTCAAGCTCCTGACCCTGGGGGAGTACCATGCATTGAAGCAGGACAAGGGCCAGCCGCTGCGTGACGCCCTGGAGCTGATGGCCAAGGACAGTGATGCCCTGCTGCAGCGATCCCCGGGGCGTTCCGTCCATTTCGTGGTGCGGAAGGAGTGGACACGCGCCCGGCTGGCTATCGCCAGGATGTTGGAGGCAGGTGGCTGACATCTCGGATGTTCACTTGCCGCTTCGAAGCTGGGCGACCTCAAGGCTGAGGCCCACCACTGCTTTCTCCCGTCACACGCCGCCTTTTGGCCCTCGCCATGAGTATGATGGCAAGCCGGTGGAGCGCCTGAATTCCTCGGGCTTTGGCACCGCCAACGGCCCCCGACCACCTGGCTCTCACTGCTCGGACTTCGCCCGATCGCGGACGGCCAGCCGGTACAGCGCCTGAATTCCTCTGGGGGGGCGGCCGCGCCGCGCAAACTTGTCCGCTAGTGCATTGACTCATTGAAGAGATGCAGGGGTGCATCGGAGTTTTTCGAGAA